>JAGGWI010000284.1 GCA_021157505.1 Desulfuromusa sp.
CCAGTCAACACAGTAAGAATCAATATTACGCCAGCCGATTTTATTTTACTGATCATTATTCATTTTTCTCGTTTACTAGCAGCCAGGTCATTGATAGTCCGACAGGCTGCTAGAATCTGCATTTACGAACCGTCTATTTAGCATAATCCGCAAGTTTTATGCGACCCTCTTCTTTTCCACTCTGGAGAGCCATAGAGATGTCAGCTCAAACCAGCTTCGCAACAAGAGAGTTGCCCCTAATCGACCCAGCAGATTTCTGGTTAAGAAATCGTAAACTGGCTCAAAAAAATCAAGCCACTTCAAACGGCCGGTTCCAACAGGGATCCCTTGACGGTATGCACACCGCGCGTCGACAGCAAAGAACAATTGCCAAGCATGAGTGCGGATATACTCTCCCCCCAGCCACCAGAATTTCCAACGTTCCTGGAACGATAATTCGTTCAACAGCTTCCTGATTAACTGAAAGAACGGGAGAAGCAGGAGTTTTTCGCTATTTTGTTGTTGTCGATATACACCGGGGGCCATGGTAAAGAAATGATTCCAGCCGATGGTTCGGAAACACATGATCAAAGACCCCAGTAACTGCCGCTGCCAGAGTCCTTCGGTTTCAAAGCGGCGGGCCGAAGTGCTGATTTCAGCAGGTAGCAGTTGCCATTGTCCCACCCGGCGAAGTCGTTCCGCAAAATCGGTATCTTCCATCGCGGGAAGTTCTTCGCTAAAGCTGCCAATCTTCTTCAGTAGACTCTGATGGAGAAAGAAACCCTGGTCACCATGAATTGTTTCCGGTCGTCCCAAGCGGGCTTTCCACTCATAAAAATAATATCCTCCAGAAAGAGATTGATCCTCTCGACGAAATTTCAAAGCAAAGTGTCCAGCGACATTTTCACTCCCGACCCGCAACAGAAAATCCAGCCCCTTGCGCAGTGTTAAAGGGTCGGAAAAGCGGCTGTCCACATGGAGGAACAGTAACCATTCACCGGTTGCAATGGCTGCAGCACGATTCTGTTGTTGACCACGTCCTGACGGACACTGTAGCACTTTGAAATCGGTCCAATCAGGATGTTGCTGTTGTAGCCATTCCCAACTGCCATCGGTTGAACCCCCATCACAAATGACCAGCTCCAACTTGATATCCTGCTGCTGGTTTAAATTTGCAAAAAACTCCGGTAATTGTAACCGCTCATTGAGGATCGGTACAACAAGGCTGAGTTCTACTTTATCCATTTTATCCGTCGCCATTTTGGTGGAAAAAACCGTTCACATCGGTCACACGTATGCTATGGTTAATAGAGTGTTTATACTTCGTCTGTTCTGATATGACAGTCAGAACGATAACTTTTTACAACTGACATAGCAAGGGGTTGAAGATGAGTGAAATCATTGATATCTACGCTCGTGAGATTCTGGACTCACGCGGCAATCCAACAGTAGAGGTCGAAGTTGCTCTGGAAACGGGCGTTATTGGTAGAGCTGCAGTACCGAGTGGAGCATCGACCGGAGAACGTGAAGCTCTGGAACTTCGTGATGGTGACAAAAATCGCTATCTGGGTAAAGGGGTCCTCAAAGCTGTCGAACATGTCAACGAGGTTATTGCCACAGAGCTGATGGGTTGGGAAGCCAGCGATCAGATCGGGATTGACCGTAAGTTACTGGCTCTGGATGGGACCGATTTCAAGAGTAAACTTGGGGCCAATGCCCTGCTTGGCGTCTCCATGGCTTGCGCCAAAGCAGCTGCCGAAGATGCCGGGCTACCTCTTTACCAGTATATCGGTGGTGTCAATGCCAAAGAGCTCCCGGTGCCGATGATGAATATCATTAACGGTGGCGAACATGCCGACAACAATGTGGATATTCAGGAATTCATGATCATGCCGGTGGGTGCCGAAAGCTTCAAAGAGGCCCTACGGATGGGCGCAGAGATCTTTCATACCCTGAAAAAAGTACTGAAAGACAAAGGCTACAATACCTCGGTTGGAGATGAGGGTGGGTTTGCACCCAATCTGAAGAGCAATGAAGAGGCTCTGCAGGTGATCATGGAAGCCATTGAAGCTGCTGGATATAAGGCCGGGGAAGATATTCTTCTGGCGCTGGACGTTGCCGCATCGGAAATTTACAATGACGGTCAATATAATTTTAGCAACGAAAAACAGGCGATCAAGACAGCAGCGGAGACGGTCGCGTTCTATGAAGATCTGGTGGCACGGTATCCGATCATCTCCATTGAAGATGGTCTGGCTGAAAATGATTGGGATGGCTGGAAGCTGATGACTGAAAAACTTGGTGATAAAATCCAGATTGTTGGTGATGATCTGTTTGTGACCAACACCAAAATTCTCAAAGAAGGGATTGACAAGGGGATCAGCAACTCAATTCTGATCAAGGTCAATCAGATCGGCACCCTGACCGAAACCCTGGAAGCGATTGAAATGGCCAAACGGGCGGGATATACCGCGATTATCTCCCACCGCTCTGGTGAAACGGAAGATACCACTATCGCTGATCTTGCAGTAGCAACCAATGCCGGTCAGATCAAAACGGGATCCCTGTGCCGGACTGACCGCGTCTGTAAGTATAATCAACTCTTGCGGATAGAAGATGAATTGGACGACACAGCTGTTTATAACGGTAAAGGTGTTTTCTACAATTTATAGCACGACATAAACTCAGAAAATAGTTCGGGGGATGGGATCAATTCCATCCCCCGAAACATATCACACCGGGTAAAGCAGATAACTGCTGCTCTTTTTTTCCCGCTTCAACTTTCCACTATCAGCCATTTCTTTAATCAACTTCTGCAGCTGTTTTTTGTTTGTGGCAGCAAACAGCGGGTAGAGATCAGTCTGTTTGATTCCCGCCTGTTTGATCACCTCTGCAAGAATAGCCTTTTCCAGAGTTGACGGTTCCGCACTCTTCTGAGCAACAGTTTCAAGGCTGCTTCCCGAGTCAAACACCGTCATTTCAGGAGCATCTGCAGGTTGCTTTTCAGTTTCTTGAGCCGGCACATTATGTGCTGTAGCAAGTTCCTGTTCAGCATGAATCTCCCGCTCTATGGAAATTATTTTCTGATAAAAATAGAAACCAGCTCCAATAACCAATAACAGAATAATAAACCAGAACATGCAAGCCTCCAAATCAGTTTATGATGGCGTCGCAAAAAGTCCGCCCCACGGTGTTACAGAATTTTTTCAGGATCTCGACCTAGCATATGTAGGTCTTCACCCCCGAAAAAACTCTGCGCCTTGTAGGACGTTTTTTTGCTTAGCCATCTCTTCTCTTTACTATTGCCTCAATCTGTATTTTCATCATCCCGATTAAACCAGCGTTCAAACCAGTTCCGATGGTCTTTCGCGGCCAGGATTTTTAAATCATTTGGCCCCAGCCAGATGCCCCCACAATCGGGGCAACAATCCATAGGGACCCCATGGAAGGTCATCGGTTCAATAATCTTACCACATTTCGGACAACGTCCCAGGCAGGCTTTCGCTATTGCTGTCTGTTTCATCCTGGCCAGATCTTCCTGTTCTTTTTTGTGAAAATATTCATTCTCCAGCGCCTCTTCACGATCTTTCCAAGCATCTGACATCAGCAACCTCCGCTCCACAATGCATCAATAGAGATCTCCATTTAACTATAATTCAAACCATATTGTCCAGCCCCGTAAGCGGCACTCTTGCCAAAGTTTAACAGCGTGCCAAGTTGCAGAATCCAGACCAACTCAGCCAATTCAACCCCAGCGATGGATAAGGAACCCAGCAAACCACCCAGGTTTTGTTCTCCCTGTTCCCTTTTCAGGGTACGCCAATCTTTCCAGTGTAGTCCATTTTCAAGTAATTCTAGCCGATTTGCCAGAGAAATTAAACCGGCTGGATCATCAACCGGTTCAATCCCGCCACAACCAGCTAGCAGTGCTGTGACCCGTCGCAAAAGATAAGGAAAGATATCGATAAATCCGGCTTTAAATAACGGTTTACCCTGACGCAGCAAACGTAATGGACTGATAATTTCAAGCTGGATTGAATCGGCTAGAAAGGGCTGTCGCTCCAGCCACCAGGATAAATTACTGACCGGTGGAGTCAGCACATCAAGCTGTTTTCCAGCGTACCAGAGCATTGATCGCAAACCGCTGCCATCTTCCGCCTCAACCCCTTCCAGAACAAACTGTCCGGAATTATGATAGAGCCCCCGGGTTCCCAAATGCTGCAGCAAACAAACAAAGGGGTCAATCGCATTGACTCCAGAGCCAATAAAAAGAACCGGGAGAATAATTCTCTGTTTCGGCTCAATCAGTCCGTATTGCGAAATATCAGGAGAGATAACTAACGCCGGCGCCGGTTTTTGAATCTGTCGCAGTAAAATTGGATCGTTGGGGAAGTCAGGTTGCAAAAGTTGTTTCAGTTGGCTGGCAAAGTTTTTTCCCAGCGGCTCAGAAAAAGTTTTCAACGCCTGTAACAACTCGCGCCGGAGCTGCAACAACCCGAGAACTGGCAGGTTGAAATAATCACTTATTTCAAGGTGAAAATAGAGTTTTACATATTCCACCTGTTTCAATGCTGCCGGAAATGGCGCACAATAACCCACTTAAACCTCCGATAAGATTGCAACTTGAGAGAGTTTTGCTATATCCTGTACTTAAACCTGAATCGGTGGAGATTTAACCGGTTCGGATTAATATTCTATAGCACCCCCCAAGGGAGAACAACAGAATGTTTCAGTTCACACTATTGAATGAAGATCGACACAGTCGTGCTCGTCGCGGTCGGCTAGAAACGCCACATGGCACCATCGAAACACCGATCTTCATGCCGGTTGGCACCCATGGAGCTCTGAAAGCCATGACCCCGGCCCAGGTTGAAGAAACCGAAGCACAGATCATCCTTTCCAACACCTATCACCTCCATTTGAAACCCGGTGAAGGATTGGTGAAAAAAGCTGGTGGCCTGCATAAATTTATGAACTGGAAAAAACCGATACTTACAGACAGTGGTGGATTTCAGGTGTTTTCCCTGCCAAAGAAAAGAATCGGTGAAGATGGAGTTCATTTTCGCCATGAATTGACCGGCGAAGAGATTTTTCTCGGGCCCAAAGAAGTGATGCAGATTGAAAATGATCTGGGTGCCGATATCATCATGGCTTTCGACGAGTGTATCCCCTACCCGACCACCCATGACTATGCAGCAAAATCGATCAAGAAAACCATCCGTTGGGCTGAAAACTGCCTGAAATATCATGCCAGGGAAGATCAAGCGCTGTTTGGTATTGTCCAGGGAGGGATCTATGATGATCTTCGCCGTGAGTGTGCAGAGACTTTGACAGCTTTGGATTTTCCCGGTTATGCCATCGGCGGAGTGAGTGTTGGAGAAGGGTTGGAACTGTTAAAAAAAGTGGTTGATTTCACCGAACCTTTTATGCCAAAAAATAAACCACGTTATTTGATGGGAGTTGGACTGCCAGAAGATATCCTTGAGTCAATTGAGCGGGGGATGGATATGTTTGACTGCGTCATCCCGACCCGTTACGCCCGCAGTGCCACTCTCTTCACCAAGCGTGGCAAAATCAGATTAACCAACCGCAATTTTCGCAGAGACTTCTTCCCGGTCGATCCTTCCTGTGATTGTTATTGCTGCCGTAACTTTACCCGTGCGTACCTGCATCACCTGTTTAATGCCAATGAGATCCTCTCAGCAACTCTGGCGGCCATTCACAACGTCCGTTTTTACCTGAATATGGTTGCGGGGGCACGAACAGCCATTGAAGCTGGAGATTACTTGGCATTTAAAAAGGACTTTCTTGAAGAGTATCTGTCGGGGAAAAAGGCCTAGGAGGCTGTCGGACTATACGGGCCGAAGCGAAAATTCAGAAGTTTGAGACCAGATTTTAGCTCGTTTGAGATTAATAGCCGTAGCTATTGGTCGAAAAGGAGCTGAAATATGGGCCAAACAGCCGGATTTGCAGCCGGGTCATGGATAGTCCGACAGTCTCCTAGCAGCCTGCCGGACTATCTGGGCTGAAGCGAAATTTGGTCGTTTGAGATCAGATTTTGGCTCATTTGATCTTTGGTTATGGATGCTTCTCCATCCATTCCCATGCTAATTTTTGTCCCCTCACTATTTGTGCAGGGGTCATTCTTTTAGCGAGTAGATCTCTAAATTCTTCCGCTTTAGCGTGTCCATTTGCTGCGGCAATATCACAAAACATGTGTGCCATTGAATAATCCTGGGGGACTCCATCCCCTTTGGCATACATCAATGCTAATTTGATTTGTGCCTTGGCAACTCCCTGTTCAGCTGCTTTTCGGTACCACTTCACCGCTTCTTCATGATCCTGGGTAACGCCATTCCCCTTGACATACATCAGCCCCAAATTAAATTGTGCCTTGGCGTCTCCCTGTTCCGCTGCCTTTCTATACCACTTCACCGCTTCTCTGCTATTCTGGGTAACACCAGTTCCACTGATATACATAAATGCCAAATCATATTGCGCCCTGGCATCCCCCTGTTCAGCTGCCTCTCTGAACCACCTCACCGCTTCTTTGTAATTTTGAGGAACCCCCTCTCCATCAGAATACATCAAGGCTAAATTATATTGTGCTGCAACATCCCCTTTTTCAGCCTGCTTTTTACTGTCATCAAAATCAGAACCTCCGTAGATATTTATAATTATAATTGAAAGAATCAGCAGAAAAACGATGGGAAGGAATACGCGTATAGATTTATTCATTTTGAAAAGCCTCTTTACTCTGTATACCCAAATATCTCGAAGAAATCCTGAAGTGCACAGCCACCGAGGGATTTAAAGTTTTATGGGTCTTTATCCTCTTCTTTAATTTTAAGTAGTTAATTGACACAACAATAAAACGTGTCGAAGAAAGTACTTTTAATCAACACGTTCAAACGATATGTCGATTTCATACCTATATGACTCTTAGTCTATATTTCAGTTATTTAGTCAGCAAATTCAGAAACTTACCATTGATATAGTAAATCTCCCGCCCAATTTTGATGGCCTCAAGCACGCCTATTCGTTCAAGCTCCTTAAGGTAGCTTGAGGCCGTCTGCCGCTGTGCGATTCCTGCTTCTTCCAAAAAGCGAATTTTACAGTACGGCTGGCGATAAAGAAGTTCCAGAAGATCTTTACTGTAAATTTTGGGTAGTTCAGTTCGCACCTTTTCAATATCAGCCTGTAACATATCCCGGATGTCGAGAATCCGCTGACGTGTTTCACGGGCTGTCTTTTCGATGGCCTGGAGCATGTAGAGAATCCAAGATTCCCATTTACCTTTCTCGGTTATCTGGCGCAAACCAATGTAGTAGTCGTTTTTATTCTCGATGATGTAACGACTCAAATAGAGGATTGGAATATCAAGCAGATTTTGCTCAATCAGATAGAGGATATTCAAAATGCGTCCAGTTCGGCCATTGCCATCGGTGAAAGGGTGGATCGCCTCGAACTGGTAATGAATCACCGCCAGCTTGACCAGAGGGTCGATACCATCCTCCGTGTAGATAAACTTTTCAAGATTGGCCAGTTTGTCACGCAGAACTGCTTCCCCCTCTGGCGGCGTGTAGATTACCTCTCCGCGACTGTTCGCCAGTTTCGTCCCCGGCGTTTTTCGCACCCCGGCATTGCTCTTCTTGATGATCTGGAACAGTTCCTCAAAGAGGTTGGTTGTCAAGGGACGATTTTGATCACGAATGTTACTGAACCCGTGCCAAAGAGCCTCGTTGTAGCGTAAAACCTCCTTGGTATGTGAATCTGTTTTTCCTCCCTGATTGGCAAAAGCACGATACAATTCATCGTTAGTAGTAACGATATTTTCAATTTCGGAAGAGAGTTTCGCTTCTTGCAGACCAATCGACTGGATAAGAACGGCTTGGTTCGGCACCAGCTCCCCAGCTCCTTTCAACTCGGCCAGAGCCTTGTTAGCAGCTATCGCCAGCTTGAGAACAGCCTTGCTCTCCAGATCAAATGGCAGCGGTAATTCTGGTAAATCATTGTAAGGCTGTTGTGGATCAAAGGCCATGCGGGTCTCCTTCTGGAAGTAATAATGTGTCGAAATAATCACCTTCTTTCGACATATTCTGAGTATATGTCGATTTGATCACCATATCCAGCTATTTAACTAGGTTTCTCCAGCTTTTCCAGTACCCACTCCGCATAGCACTCGGCAACAAATGAGCGTATCTTTCAATCATAGTCATACCGAAAGGTCCGATGGAAGTGATACAAATTTACCTACTTACCCAAAACAAAACGACATCGAACTCAAAATATGGACGCCCCACTCAAAGATTCGAGCCCATAGAAAGCAAAAACGGATAGTCAGCAAATTGCCAACTATCCGTTTTCATTATGGTACCCGAGACGAGAATCGAACTCGTACAGGGTTGCCCCCGAGGGATTTTAAGTCCCTTGCGTCTACCAGTTCCGCCACCCGGGCATGAATGGGCTATATTAATGATTCCTGTCCTACTGTCAACTTTAATTTGCAAGTCCAATAGCCACCTTGCCTTATTTTAACCATCATCACCTATTCCCAGCTTTCCAAGACGATAGCGGATTGAACGGAAATTGATTCCCAGCAGCTCTGCTGCCCGTTTTCTCACCCCGCCCGATTTCTCCAGCGCTTGAAGAAGCACGGTTCTTTCCAGATCTTCCAACCACTTTTCCAGATCAAAATCAGCGTCTGGAAGATCGCCTATCAAGCCGCACAGATTGCGATTTTTATTTTTAACCTGATCCGGTAAACAGTCGACCGTTAACTCATCACTTTCACCCAGCACCACACAGCGTTCGACTAAATTTTCCAGTTCCCGAACATTACCCGGCCAATCGTAGTTAAGTAATAACTCCAGTGCCTGTTTCTGAATCGGATACTCCCCTTCACCTTTCAGACGTTGATAAAATTTATTGATCAAGAGGGGAATATCATCCTGTCTCGACCGTAACGGGGGAAGTTCAATAGAAACAACATTCAAGCGGTAGAATAGATCCTCGCGAAAGCTACCCTCTTTAATCATTTCAGCTAAATCCTGATTGGTTGCTGCGACCAATCTGATATTCAGTGGAATATTGCTGGTTCCTCCAACCCGGCGAAATTCGCGCTCTTGAAGAACGCGCAATAACTTTACCTGCATCCCCATAGGTAATTCACCAATTTCATCCAAAAACAGGGTGCCATTATCAGCGGACTCAAACAGTCCCTCTTTGCGTCTATCGGCACCGGTAAACGCCCCTTTTTCATGGCCGAACAATTCACTTTCCAGTAAATTTTCGGGGATAGCCCCACAGTTGATCGGGACAAAGGGGTGCTTTTTTCGGTCACTGTTTAAATGTAATGCCTGAGCAACCAATTCCTTTCCCGTACCACTTTCACCTGTAATCAGTACATTTGCCTGACTTGGGGCAACTCGCTCTAACAGGGCAATCAATTTAGACATAGCCGGGCTTTTTCCAGTCAAATTCTGAAAAGAAGACCGCTGTCCAAGTTGCTGTTTAAGGCGCCGATTTTCCTGCTGGAGTTGTTTCCTCTCCAGAGCATTTTTGATCACCAGTCGGATTTCTTCATTTTTAAATGGCTTGGTAATATAATCGTAGGCACCCAGTTTCATCGCCTCAACGGCCTCTTCAGTCGAGGAGAATGCGGTAATCATCATCACCGTGACATCATTATCCTGCTCACGCAATTTGCGTAATAATTCAATACCCGTCACCCTGGGCATCTGAATATCAGAAATGACCAGATCATAATTATTTTCCTGAGCCATTGTAAAAGCCACCGCGCCATCTTCTGCCTGATCAACCTGATACCCTTCCCGTTGGAGCAAAATTGACAACATGGTACGTAAGCTATTTTCATCATCAACAACAAGTATTCGATACAGATTCTTTTCAGTAGCCATTCTTAACCTTCTTCCGGAGTAAAGAGGAGAGAAAATCTGGCACCGCCAGCAGCCCCCTTCTCAACAGTGACCATTCCACCATGTGATTCTACAACCGAGTAAACAGAGGCCAAGCCGAGCCCAGTCCCCTTCTCTTTTGTCGAAAAAAATGGCTCAAAGATACGACCTTTAATTTCATCAGCAATACCCGGACCACTATCTTCAATAATAATGGTGGGGACTCCATTTTCTTCAACGCTGAAAATCAACCGCCCCTGGCTTTGCATCGCCTCAGCAGCGTTGATACTCAAATCCCATAAAGCCTGCAATATCAGGCTTCGATCCAGAACAAGATAAAATTCATCTGGATAAACCTGGGTGATTTCAATCCCTTTGAAACGGGGATCTGTAGCAAGCATATCAACCAGTTGATCGAGAATAGAAGCAACATTCACAGATTCTTTCACCGGTTCTTTAGGCTTGGCAAATTCAAGAAAATCGGTTAATAGACCATTGAGACGCTCAGCTTCTTTGACCACAATTCCCATCAAACGAAGATCATCAGGCTGAACCGTTTCAGCCTCCATTAACAACTGAACAGAGCCACTGATGGACGCGAGGGGGTTGCGAATTTCATGCGCCATTCCGGCAGCCAAGCGGCCAACAGCTGCCAGACGATCGGTCCGCTTTAAATCTTCTTCGGTTTTTTTCAACTGCGTTAAATCCTGAAAAGTTACTAAAACCCCAAGATTTTCCCCTTGACTCCCTTTAGCTGGAGTTGTCGCATAACCAAGTATAAGATTTTCTCCATTGTCCCTGACAAAGTAACCTTCAGACCGTTTGAGTGGCGTTAAGATCACAGTGGAGTCCAACGATAAGCCCGGAAACATTTCAGCAGCTTCTTTATCATAAACATCCTGCAACGACCATCCGGTGATAATGGTAGCTGCCCGGTTAAAGGAGCGGATTTTTCCTCTGGAATTTATCAACATGAGTCCACTGCTGATGTGAGACAGAATCGTCTGATTCATTTTTTTCAACTCAGCATAATCAATAGTTTTAAGCTGTAACTCTTTTTCGCTCTGTCGCCAGCGTTCTGCAAGAGTACCACTGAGGATTGAGGTTAAAAAAAAGGCAACACCATGTACAAATAATGCCGAAAAGAAAGTCCCATCAGGAACGGAACGAAATAAATTAATCGGCTGCAGATAGTTGAAAAATTGGAGGTTGAGTATTCCACCGAACATGATAACTGCGCATGCAGCGGCCAGAACGGTCGAACGACGTGACAATAAGAAGCTTGCAGAGACGATAACTAACAGATATGCAAAGGAAAAAACACTTTCAACTCCTCCAGTCAGAAGAATCAAAACAGAGACAAACAATAAGTCCCAGACTATCTGTAACTGGGAAAAAAAATCGGTGTTGGATATTTTTTTAAGGAAGAGTGCTGAAACTAAAGCCTCAGCATAGGCGATGACAATCAGCAGAAATAAAGGTTGGATAAGGGGACGATTGGCGCTCCCTTTCAGGTAAAAAATTGCCGCCCCACCCAGCAGAAGCGTAATAACCGCAGTTCGACAGATTAAGTACCAGGTCAAACCGCGGTTATCAGTTTTCATCACCCTTTTTTTCAAAGTCTCCGAGGTGGACATTAACCGCCCGCAACACCTGCCAGTTTAAAGATCGGCAGATACATAGCGATAACCAGACCACCGACAGTAGTTCCCAAAAACAGCATCAATAGTGGTTCCATCATGGCGGTTAAATTCCCAACCGCGTCATCAACTTCATCATCATAAAAATCAGCAATCTTCTCCAGCATGGTATCCAGTGCACCTGCCTGTTCACCAACTGCAATCATTTGACAGACCATCGCCGGGAAGACTCCTGATTCCGCCAACGGCTCAGCAATAGTCTTCCCTTCACTGATACTGGATGCAACCTTGGCAATCGCTTTTTCTACGGTTCGGTTACCCGCTGTCCTCCTGACAATATCCAGACCATCAAGAATTGGCACCCCGCTGGAAATCATTGTTGAGAGTGTCCGGGCAAATTTAGCGACGGCAACCTTACGGATTAAAATTCCAAAGATTGGTGCCTTCAAGGCCCAGTGATCAATGAAGTCTCGACCTTTATTGGTTGCGTAGATTTTTTTAGTTATAAAAACAATAGCGAACCCCCCCCCGATAATAAGGAGGATATAATCTTGGATAAAATCACTTATACCGATAACTATCTGTGTCGGTAGCGGTAAAGCAGCACCAAAATCTTCAAACATTGCTGAAAACGAGGGGATAACAAAGATCAGGATGACGGCAATAACCACCACGGCAATACCGATGATGGTGACCGGGTAGGTCATGGCACTTTTGACCTGCTTTTTCAGCTTTAATGCTTTTTCAATATAAACTGCCAGCCGGTTCAGGATAGTATCAAGAATACCACCAACTTCACCTGCCGCGATCAGATTAACGTAAAGTTCGTTAAACGCTTTGGGGTGCTTTTTTAAGGCATCAGCAAAGGTTGCGCCGCCCTCAACATCCTCTTTGACCTTAAGGAGAATCACTTTAAAGGTCTTATTATCCTGCTGCGAGGAGAGAATATCCAGACACTGAACCAATGGCAGTCCAGCGTCAATCATGGTAGCAAACTGACGGGTAAAAACAACAATATCCTTGGTTGTAATTTTGGGTTGCAGAAAGCCGATATTCAACTCTATATTTAACCCTTTTCCCGCTTCCTTTACTTTACTAGCCTGCACCCCCTGACGCCGCAAACTTGCCATAACCGCAGCTTCACTAGCAGCCTCCATGGTCCCTTTTGTACTTTTCCCATCACGTGCCCGACCTGCCCAAGCAAAGGTTGGCATGATCTACCCCTTTCCATTTACATTGATCGTTAAATGTTGAAACAATGCTACTCTCTTAAAAAAATATGTGGTTTAAACCCTCAAATTATCTTCCACGACCAGGGTTGATAGCCTTTTTTCGACCAAGAGCTGAAGCAGGATTGGCAAACATCTGCTTCAGTTCATCTATATCGTGGGAACGGGCCAGTGCATCATCCTGTGTAATTTCCCGAGAATGGGCTAGCAGAAACAGTGATTGATTTAACGTCTGCATTGCAAACTTATCCTGCCCAATCTGCATCTGTGAATAAATCTGATGAATCTTATCCTCCCGAATCAAATTTCGGATCGCGGCATTCGGCACCATCACCTCCAGGGCCATACAACGCCCTTTTCCACTTGCCAGCGGCATCAAAGTCTGCGACAAGACCCCTTCCAGAACAAAAGAAAGCTGGGTTCTTACTTGTGACTGTTGGGTATCTGGAAAAACATCGATAATCCGGTTCATGGTCTGCACACAGGAATTAGTGTGCAAAGTCGCAAAGCAGAGGTGACCCGTTTCAGCAATGGTCAACGCGGCCTCAATCGTTTCAATATCTCTCAATTCCCCCAGTAGAACCACATCAGGATCCTGACGTAATATATACTTCAGGGCTTTTTTGAATGATTGGGTATCTGCCCCGACTTCCCGCTGATTAACAAGACATTTTTTATGCGGGTGCAGATATTCAATCGGATCCTCAATGGTAATTATGTGTTCACTGCGTTCGTTGTTGATTGCATCAATAATGGCCGCAAGGGTTGTTGTCTTACCACTCCCGGTCGGTCCCGTCACCAGAATCAACCCGCGCGGTTTTTTAGACAGAGCCCTGACAACCTCTGGTAGCTTTAGATCATCAAAACTTTTGATATCAAAAGGAATGGCTCGAAAAGCACCCGAAACCGCTCCCCGCTGTACAAATATATTTCCCCGGAATCGAGATAATCCTTTAACCCCGAAAGAGAGGTCAAGTTCATTTTCTTCTTCAAATTTACGCTTCTGTGCATCGGTCAGAACGCTGTAGCAAATCTGCTTGGTTTCGGCTGAGGTTAAAGGCTCATCGCTGGTGGAGTTCATCTGCCCATCGATCCGGATCTGTGGAGATATTCCGGTTGATATGTGCAGATCAGAAGCACCCCGTTCAATCATTAATTTAAGCAATTGGTGCATATTAGCCATAAAACTTCCCTTAATTTATTTAACTATCACGGTAGAGGACTGACCTTCGGTCTGTCCCCGGATAAATTCATCATTCATCGGCAACTGTCGTGCGCAACACCTCTTCCAGGGTCGTGACCCCTTCCATCAATTTAGTTATTGCCGATTGGCGCATGGTTTTAACCCCAAGGCGCATTGATTCCTGTTTAATTTCAGCAGTATTCGCACCAGAAAGAATCATTTCCCTAATCTCTTCAAACATTGGCATAACCTGATAGACACCAATTCGCCCCTTATAGCCAGTGTCATTACAAACCGCACAACCACGCCCCTTGTAAGTTGTAAATTTACCAATCTGATTTTCGGGAATACCGGCAGTGATCAAGGCATCCTTAGAATGTTTTTCCGGTTCTTTACACTCGGAACAAACTCTTCGACCGAGCCGCTGCGCAGAAATCAGGTTAACTGCTGAGGCAACCAGAAAGGGTTCAATTCCCATATTCAAAAGTCGGTTAACGGTACTGGGAGCATCATTGGTATGCAGAGTTGAAAGAACCATATGTCCGGTCAATGCAGCCTTAACACCAATCTCTGCAGTCTCAAAATCTCGAATCTCACCGATCATGATGATATCTGGATCCTGACGCAAAAAAGCGCGCAGGGCTGCCGCAAAATTGAGACCAATCTCTTCATGCATCTGCACCTGATTTATCCCGGCAAAGTTAAACTCCACCGGATCTTCAGCCGTCGAGATATTCTCCGTTGTGCCATTCAATTCAGAAAGAGCCGAATAGAGTGAAACCGTTTTGCCACTCCCGGTTGGACCGGTGACCAGAACCATCCCGAAAGGTTTATGAATCTCCGTTTTGAACCATGCCAGCGCTTTCTCTTCATATCCAAGTTTGGTCATGTCCAACTGCAGGTTACTTTTATCCAGCAGTCGGAGAACCACCTTCTCACCGAATAGAGTCGGTAAACAATTGACTCGATAATCCATCTCCTGATTACGCGCCATCTTGATCTTAATTCGACCATCCTGGGGAAGACGCCTTTCGGCAATATCCATCGTTGCCATAATCTTGATTCGCGAGGTAATTGCGTTTTTAAGTTTACGTGGAGGCTTCATCACCTCATACAACACCCCGTCAATCCGATAACGCACTCGAAAGGAGTTTTCGTAAGGTTCGATATGGATATCTGAAGCTTTTTTCTTAATCGCATCAGTCAAAATCAGATTGACCAGTTTGACAACCGGAGCATCCTCACTGGCACGCTCAAGCTCACCAACATCATCCAATGAGGCATCATCGACTAACTCCAGATCGTCATAATCTTCCAACCCCCCCAAAACATCAGCCATGGTGGAACTTTGATCATAGAATTTATCGATTGATTCTTTGATGGCGGCTTCTGCTGCAACAACAACTTCAACATTAAAGCCGGTCATGAATTTAATATCGTCAATAGCAAAGATATTTGATGGATCGGCCATAGCAACAATCAACGTTGCCCCAGCACGATTGATGGGAACTAACTGGTATTTTTGCGCAACCTCAGCAGGAACCAAGGCGAGAACGGCCGGATCAACATCAAATTCAGCGAGATCAATAGATGGGACACCATAATGTTTAGATAGAAAAGCAGCGAGATCATGCTCCTGAACGTAGCCCAGTTTGACCAGAGCCGCACCCAGGCGAATTCCATCCTTCTTTTGTTCAGAGACCGCATTGGCCAACTGGTCATCAGAAATCAGTTGATTTCGAACCAGCAATTCTCCCAGACGACTGACACTCATTGAACGATATCCCCTTCTATTTTCATTTAACCGTGCGCAGGTTTAAATCTGGTTGCAATATCAACTATCTGCCTGCTTCAGTTAGAAACCTGCGCATAAAGCCTGTCGTAGGTTTAACCCCGGTCCAGAGAAAAAAAGCATCCTCACCTTGAGCCGCTAACATACCCAGCCCATCAGTGCAGAGTAATTTCAACGATCGTGCACTTTTAATAAGTGGGGTTTCAGAAAGAGAATATATCATATCAAATATTAATGCGCTACCCTTAATGTACTCCAATGGTAAAAAATTTATCTTTTCACCTTGCAGCCCAATGGAAGTTGTATTCACAATTAAATCTACTTCAGATAAAGTTCTTAAATAGCTGTTATCATTGTAGTCAGAGACAAATAATTGAACAGAAGGAAAATGTGATATAAGTTTATGGATAAGTTTTTCTGCCCGCTCCGGGTGTCGATTTGCAATAAAAATTGATTTTACACCTGCCAAAGCCAACCCAACAGCGACAGCTCGGCACGCCCCCCCGGCCCCCAGAAGTAGAACTTTGCACCCCTCAGGCTGGAATTTCAACTCCTGGCGAACCGAGCGGATAAAACCACTGGCATCCGTATTGTAACCGGTCAGGACTCCAGCACGATTGACGACCGTATTCACTGCACCAATTAACTTGGCAGTTGGGTCAATCTGGTCAAGTAGTGGAAGGATCGTTTCTTTATGAGGAATTGTGACGTTCACCCCGGCAACATTCAGGGCACGCAGACCATTGACAGCTGCTGGCAGGTTATCTGCCAGTACGTGAAAAGGGACGTAAACGGCATCAATATGATGTGCCTGAAAGGTTTGATTCTGCATCAAGGGGGAAAGTGAATGGGCAACTGGATCACCCAAAAGACCGTATATCTGACTGTTTCCTGACAAAGACATTTTGATCCTATTTTAACGACAGATATTCCCGATACTGAATAATCTGCACCGGTTGAAGAATCTGCCGCGCCCTGAGCACATCTGCAGAAATCGCAGCAACTAATTCTTCAACATTTAAAAATTTCTGTTCTCCACGTAACCGCTCAACAAAATAAATCCGCAAATTCTGATTATACAATAGCCCGGTAAAATCAAGCAGATGAACCTCAATTGTCGAAACATTACTGCCAAAAGTTGGCCGCGTCCCAAGATTAACAACACCATTGTATTCCTGCTGACCATGCCGCACCTTCACTGCATAGACCCCTGACGCCGGCAATAATTCCTTCTCCGTCTCCAGATTGGCCGTCGGAAAACCCAGCTCACGTCCGCGTTGATCCCCCGGCACAACCCGCCCTTCAAGATTATACTGACGACCGAGTAAGTGCACCACTCCCGCGACATCACCTGCAGCGACCATAGTGCGGATCCGGGTTGAACTGTAGGGGAGACCATCTGCCCCCACCGGCGGCATAACCTTGACAGCAAACCCTTGTTTTTCTCCGCAGGCTTTAAGGAATTCAGTATTGCCACCTCGCCCCTTACCAAAAGAATAATTGTACCCAACCACCAGAGATCGGACGTGGAGCTTGGCAATAAGAATGTCAGCAACAAACTGCTCCGGCGACATCGTTGCAAACTCTGCAGTAAATGGTGATTGAATCAAATAATCAATATGGGAAGCGGCAATCAATCGCTGCTTCTCTTTTAGCGTATTCAATAAGAGTGGCGCTTTATCCGGGGCAAGGAACTTAAGCGGATGGGGATTAAAAGTATAAACAATTGAGGGGATATTGAGCTGCCGAGCCTGCTTGACCAGATGACGAAACAACTCACGATGCCCCAGATGGACACCATCAAAGTTGCCCAAAGTAACAGCACTTGAGTCAAAGGAGATTGGCTGGTTATTAAAACTTTTAATAATATCCATCTATCTATTCCAGAAATATATTTTCCCATGGTTCTGAAGTGAACAGATGAAACTGTACCATGATCCGAATGATGCCACCATAAGGATCTAACAGGAAGTAGCGGTGATTCATTTCGCAAAAAACCTTAAAGCGGTCAACCCGTTATCGGGGAATGCGCAACGAGGAGATATTCTCCGATAAAGATCATAAACTGGCACCATTCAAATCAGTTCACCGGGATTTTTCCACCGGACCATTGAAATCAATGGGTTAATAAAACAATTTTTTCGGTTTGCCAATAGTCAATATTTTTCCTCTGGGGATAGATCTGAACCCTGGAACCTACTTTAAGGTCATAGCGAGTGATAAACACGGGTTCATCTGTCCCATTATCACGCCAGACACTTGCCACCTTATAGATAGAATCACGAACTTGGATAAAATCTTTGTCGG
>JAGGWI010000159.1 GCA_021157505.1 Desulfuromusa sp.
GAACTCACCTGTGGATTCTTTATGATGTTGCTGCCCACAGCAAGCAGGACAGTGGCAAAGTTGATGAAATTTATCAGCGCAGCAAAGATTGGAAGGAAGTATTTAATCAATTGGAACTCACCCGGCAGATATTGGGAGATGAGTATTGGCAACTGAGTAACAACCCGGAGCTGCTGGCAGATCATATTGTTGATCAACAATTGATTCAATATTTTTCCGTTACAGAAGATCAGATCAAAAACTGGCGTGAACGCGGAATGGATCGAAAAGAGTTGATTCTGAGTCTGCTCCTGGAGGGAGACCCGGTAATGCTCTACAACCAGGTCAACAGCGGTATGGAAACGTGGGGAAAGCTACTCTACGACCAGAGGCTGCTGGATGGAAAAGCAATCAATCAAAAATTGAAAAGACGGATCGCTCAAGCGTGACTTTTTTCAGCGGCAAAACAGGCGGCTCCAACAACTCCAGCCTGATTAAAAAAATGGGCTGGAAGAAGATCAGATTGAACCTTAAGCAGAGGAAAAAACACTTTATATTCGCAACTGATCCCCCCTCCGATAATGATTAATTCTGGAGAAAAAAGTCTTTCCACATGATTCAAAAACAGGTTCAAGCGTTGTGTCCATGACTGCCAGCTCAGGTTCTCTCTACTGCGTACGGCAGCTGCGGCATAGTGCTCAGCTGGAGCACCATTGATTGGCAGGTAACCCAGTTCCAGGTTGGGAACCAGCGCCCCTTGAGAAAACAACGCTGATCCGATCCCGGTTCCCAAAGTCAACACCAGCACAGTGCCACTCCGGTTCACCCCTGCACCCAACTCCATTTCGGCTAAACCAGCGGCATCGGCATCATTGATGACAGAAACGGGACAACCCGTTGCTTGCTGCAATCGCTTCTGCACATCAACACCTATCCAGAGTGAATCAATATTAGCTGCCGTTTTTGCGACACCAGCTTGGATAACTGCAGGAAAACCACAGCCCACAACTCCATGCCAGTCAAATAATCTAACCAGTTCGCAAGTCACCTCAATAATTGCACCTGGTGTTGCCGGTTGCGGTGTCTCTAACTGCAAGGGCTCAGATGTCAGCTTTCCAGTACAAACATCAACAAGCGCCCCCTTGATGTAACTGCCCCCGATATCTATTCCCAGAACATCCATATCAGTATTTTTCACCTCTATTAAACCAGTCGGACTTGGCCAAACAATTGTAGCAGAGAGTTATAAAAATTAAGAGACCCTGTAGGGAGTATTCTTACTAAACCAGACAGATATATTTTATCATTTTTAGCAGCTGTGTTATCTTTATTTTTAAACTTTAAGACAAAAAGTGGAACAAAATGAAACTTGATGATGAAGAAAATAAGAGTCTCTTCAGTGGGGTCATGCTCGGCTATCTCGTACTGCTCCTGCATATCCTGCTGATGCTTGGCCTGGGTGTCACCGTCATTGTGATCAAAGGCATTTATGATTTTCGTTGGCTGATTTTTCTTGCTGGGATTGCCCTGATCGGTGGATCTGGTTACTATTTTTATCACTATTTTCAAGAACATAAAAAGAAAATAAGCGATCTTATGTCCGACCCGGCATTCAGTGACCGGACTTTTGAAATCAGCCTGATGGGAGGGATGGCAACGCTGAAGCTGGGGCACAAAGATGATAGCATCAGATTAATCGGAACCGACAGCGATAATCAGATCAAACAACTGGAAGGGCCGAAGTCAATCCAGATAAAAGAATTATCTGAACTGAGCAGAATGTTAGATGAGGAGCTGATTACTCGCGAAGAATTTTTGCAGCTGAAAAAAGAGATTATTTAATTTCATGTGATTTCACTATGAATAGTTCTGCTGGTCATATCCCTGATATTGATTGGTGTGGGATATTCCCATGATGATGGGTGGTATTCGGGAAACGCAAGGGAGAGAGACAAAAGAGAAGTGTCAAGATGCCTTAGACTTTTGCAAAAATTGAAAAAGAACTTCGGGATGAGGAGAAATGGCTGAATCAAGAAACGAGACAAGTTCAGACTTTTTCAGAGGTTTACTCATCAGAAATCCCTGCCCCTGTTCACACCCCTCTTCTTTCAGATAATCATATTGTTCAACCGTCTCGATCCCTTCGGCGACAATTTCCAAGGACATGTTTTTCCCCAACGCAATGACCGTATTGACAATCGCCTGATCACTGCTGTTATTAATCAGATCTTTAACAAAAGACTGGTCTATTTTTAGCCGGGAAATCGGAAATTTCTTCAGGTATCCCAGCGAGGAGTATCCGGTGCCAAAATCATCAATGGCCAATTGTACACCCATCGTATTCAGGTCCTTCATTTTACTGATGGCATGTTCGACATTATTCATCACCATCCCTTCAGTCAATTCCAGTTCAAGACAACAGGGCTCTATCTGACTGCGATAAAGGGCTTCTGACACTGTTTGTACCAGAGAATCATGCTGAAATTGACGAGGAGAGATATTAACAGCCATCCGAAGTGGAACCGGCCAATGACCCTGCAGCTCTTTCAGAGTTTGGCAAGCAGTCAGCAGAACCCACTCCCCGATCGAAACAATCAAACCACTCTCTTCGGCTAACGGAATAAAATCAGCCGGCGAAACAAAACCCAGGTCAGGGCTATTCCAGCGTATCAAAGCCTCAAAACCGATCAAGTGACCGGTTTTCAACTCGAACTGCGGCTGGTAGTAAAGGGTTAATTGATCGCTACTTAAAGCCCCACGGAGTTTATTTTCCATAATCAACGACTCATGCGAATGGGTATTCATCTCCTCTGAGTAGAAGCGATACGTATTAGTTCCATTCTCTTTGGCCTGATACATGGCGATATCAGCTGCAGACATCAAACTGTCTGCATCAACGCCATTGTCAGGGTAAATACTGAGCCCGATGCTGGCCGTCACATGCAGCTTCTGTTCTGCAATAAAGATGGGTTGCTCCATCGCTTTCAGCAATTTCTTGACAAAACGACTCAGATCTTCAGTTTTTTTCAGTTGCTCTAAAATAATGACAAACTCATCACCACCAAACCGGGCCAGAGTATCCGTCTCGCGCACCTGACCTTGCAGCCGTTCCGCCACAGCACACAGCACTCGGTCTCCCGCATCATGGCCAAGAGAATCATTGATATGTTTAAAACGATCCAGATCTATAAATAGAATGGCAATCCGGCTTATCGATCTTTTGGCTCGCACCATAGAGTGTTCCAATCGATCATGGAACAGCAGTCTGTTAGCCAGATTCGTTAAAGGATCGTGATAAGCCAGATAATCCAGATGAGATTCATTTTTACGTAATTCCAGATCCCGCCTCTCCAGTTCTTCCAGCATGCTGTTGAATCCATCAAATAAACTTCCTAATTCATCATTACTCTGTTTTTGCACTCGATGGCTATAATCCTTACCCTCCGAAATCTGTAGCATCGATTGTACCAGAGAGTGAATGGGATCGGTAATCATCCGCTGTAAACGGCGGGCAATTAAAAGCACCAGCAGGGCGTAGATTAAAAAACCGATGAAACCAATCTTTACATATCGAACAAGGGTATGATTGATCATGGTAAGGCTCACCTGGATCATCAACTGTCCAACAACACTCCCTTCATAAACAATTGGCTCAAAAACTTCAATCGACTGCAAATGAAAAACATGTCCGCGAGGGTGAAATATTGC
>JAGGWI010000075.1 GCA_021157505.1 Desulfuromusa sp.
AGAAATATCGAATAGTTCTTGATGTAAAAAAGATCATATCTCAATTTTTCCAGAGCATCTTCATCCGTGGCACCATACGGATAGCACACCTGCGCCCAACCGGTAACACCAGGCTTGACAAAGTGGCGAGTGGAATAAAAGGGAATTGTCTCCTTTAATTGTTCAACAAACGCCATTCGTTCAGGACGCGGACCGATAAAACTCATATCCCCCTTTAAAACATTGTATAATTGCGGAATTTCATCCAAACGGGTTTTCCGCATAAATTTGCCTAACCTGGTCACACGCGGATCATCTTTTTGTGCCCACACCGCCCCGGTTGTACTTTCAGCATCTTGAGTCATCGTACGAAATTTATAAATAAAATACTCAACTTCATTCTCTCCGGTTCTGAGCTGCTTGAAAAAAATCGTGCCAGGCGAATCGAGTTTAATCAACAGTGCGATAAGAGGAAAAAACGGAGCGGTCAAAGTCAACCCAATGACAGAAAAAATAAGGTCATAGAGCCGTTTGTAACTGCGCAGGAATGGGGTCATCCGAAACCGATGGGTGTAAACAAAAGAGCTTGGCTGAATATCTTCAACCAACAGACGTCCCGTCACCTGTTCGTAATAAGTTGTCGCTTCCAGAATATCCACCCCCCGCAGCTTTATCTGCATCAACTCTTTGAGGGGTAAAGAACCACGACGCTCGGTCAATGCTACAATCAGTTTTTGCGGCAGATAATCCTGTATAATCTCTTTTATTTCTGTGATATGACCAACAACCAACTGTGGATTTACAATCGGCTCTTTGTTGGTGCAAGAGATAAAACGGATATAACTATGAACATTATTGTCAGCTGGAATAATGGCAGAAATTTTTTGTGCCAGATCTCCCGTCCCGGCAATAAGAATTCGGGTTGCAAATTTAGAGGCTCGAGAAAACTTGCGAATTAAAAGGCGGATACCAACCTGGTAAATATAAAAAAGCCCGAGAAATATAACTAAAATACCACGCCCTAACTGAATAGAAGGAAATAGATAAAACAAAACTGATAAGGCAAGAACAGAGGAAGAAAAAACGAATCCACAGCGCAATAAAAGCCATTTTCCATTTAAAAAATTGCGGAGTTCGTAGAGTTCAAAAAAATAGGTGAAAAAAATAATGACGGCAACATAGATGAATATTGTCAATAAATTATCACGCCATAGAAAATCAACACTATCCAGAGAGAAAAAACGCAGAGGATAGGAGCAGATCAAGCAGCTGAACGCCAGCAAAGCATCTATAAGCAATAGTGAAGTTTTTGGTCGTAACATCAGTAGTTAAAGCCTATCTAGATGGTTTTCAACAGCAATTTAGCCTGCTCAACATCAACCGACTTTCCCTTGTTGATCACTTCTTGAAGAAGCTGTTTTGCAGCTTCCTTTTCTCCCGTTTTTATTTTTGCCATAGCCAGATGCAGTCCTACTGTCTGGGTATCCGGTAACAACTTATGCGCCTTTTCCAACAAAATAACGGCTTCTTTTACTTTGCCATTCTTCAGGAGTACAAAAGCCAGTGTATCCATAATCCGTGGATCTCCCGGCTGAAGTCGATAAGCACTCATTGCACTTTCAAGAGCTTCTTTAGTTTCACCAAAATTATCAGCAAGAAGATAGGCCAGATTGTTCAGTGCCCCTACGTTTTGTTTGTCATACTTTACCGCACTGCGGTAAAAATCTAACGCCGCACCCTTGTTGCCCATCAGCTCATTTATTCTACCCAGTGATGAGTGTGCAACAGACAAGCGGGGAGCCACCTTAATAACCGACAGATAAGTTTTTTCTGCCTGCTCAAGTTTTCCACTCATTTCATACGCCTGCCCCAGATTCATCTGCAACCGCACCGGCTTGCTGACCTGACTGATTCCAGCATGTAAAATATCAATGGCTCCATCAACGTCACGTTTCTGTAAGGCCACTTTGGCAGCAAGTAAATAGGGGTAGTCCAGATCCTGGTGGGCAGCCAGAAGATCGTCAATCAAACGTTTTCCTTTATCCTGCTGACCGCTGACAAGATACAATCGGGTCAATAAACCGTAACCCCGTTCTGGATCTATTTCAGCAAGTCTTGTATAGACAACAGCGGCATCATCAAACTTCTTGTCCTGGAAAAGCAAACCACCTTGCATCTCCAGAAGCATTTTAGAATCAGAAAACTTTTTCACCCCACGCGTTACCGTGGTCATTGCCTTGGTAAAATCTTTCCCCTTTAAATAGAACTGAGTTGTTATGACAAACCCCCGCTCTGTTTCTGTCGCCTCAATCTTTTGCATTGTTGCAGCAAGCTTATCTTCCTCTCCCTGCATACTATTGAGAGCAGCAACCCCCAACAGAGCCTTGATATTATTTGGATCGACCACCAGAATCTGCTGATACTCCGCAAGTGCCTTAATATAATCAGATTGTGATACATAATAGGAGGCAAGATTAAAATAGGGGGTCAAATAATCAGGCTTGAGTTGCTTTGACTGATTCAATGCCAGAACAGCAGCATCCGGGTTTTTTTGAGAAAAATAAGCTGCGGCCAGGTAATTGTTTAAAAGTGCATCAGCTGGACCACCAACCATTCCATCCTTTAAAAGCTTAATGGCGGAAGAATAATTCTTCTGCCTCAGGTAATAGGTCACCAGCATTAATCGACTGCTCATAACTTCTGGGGCTGCTTCAATCGCCTTAAGCAAATCGACTTCACCAAGATTTTTTTCACCTTTGGCCAGATGGAATACACCCCGCTTCAAGTATGCGTCAGCTAATGTCGGGTCGATATCTGTAGCAGTTTCAAGTGCCTTCATCCCACGATCATACTCACCCTGCGCAATCAGGGCACTGCCAAGAAGGTTATAGGCATAAGCATTGTTCTTATTCTGTTGCAGAACTTGTTCAAGCGCCTTAATTGCATCGGGAATATGTTTTTGCTTAAGTAAGGTCAGCGCAACTAAAAGTCTGGCACGCTCAAAACCTGGTTGTAAATCAAGAGCTTTTTGGAACATGTTCAAGGCAAGATTTAATTGATCTTGAGAATAGTGACTCAATCCAAGAAAAAAGTAGGTCAACAGGTGGGGTTGAATTTGCAGAGAACTCTGCAGAGCCACTGCAGCTTCCTCATACTGACCCTGACGATAGAGGAGCATCCCTTTTAAGCGGAGCCCCTCAGGACGCTGCGGAAATTTAGCAAGGATTTGATCAACAAGCTTCTGTGTCGCCTCAATATGACCGAAGTCCAGTTGAAAGATACCACTCATATAGAGAGCTTCCAGCTGGTTTGAATCAACCTTCAATAGAGCTTGATAAATATCCAGAACAGCCTGACGATCACCAGTGCGTGTTTCCAAGCTAGCGAGCAGATAATAGGCCTGAACCTGCTTATTATCAATTTTAAGAATTTCTTCGAGGTAGGTTCTGGCCGTTACAAAATCTTTATTTTGCAGAGCAATTTTTGCCAGATTGATCCGTGCATCAACCGACTGTTGATCAATCTGTAACGCTTTATTGAAAAAACTGTCCGCTGATGAGAGATCCCCTGAAGAACCATGAGCCATCCCATAAAGGACCAGAGACTCCGCTGTTTCTGGATTGGATTCATGGAATGTATCAAGTTCTAACAATGCCTGTTCGGGGTTTTGCTTTTGCAGATAAATTCTCGCAAGTTTCAACAGGATATCGGACTCGCCGGGGTTCTGCAGAAGAACCTTGGTAAATTCATTTTTTGCTTTATCCAGACTTCCAGTACTCAGGTAGGCATCAGCAAGATGACGGCGGGCAGTCCTAAAGTTGGCATCTTTTTCAAGGGCATTTTTATAAAAAACAATTGCACCACGATAATTGCCCTGGTCACGCAACTGGTCACCCTCGTGCACCAACTCCTCTTTTGTTTGACCACTACAGGCTGCCAGAAAAAATAACAATATAATCAGATATTTACGCATGACTTCCCCTAAATTTAAAATATTCCAAGAAATTCCAGAATGACAAAAAATAATAAAATAATATTAATGATAAATCAAGCATTAATTTTAATAAATCTGAGTCTCAAACCAACAAGACCAATAATATCACAATTTAAAAACTATACCCGATCAAAACATTTTATACTCCGATAAGAGCAAGTAAAAACAATAGTGATTTTTAATAAACATTATGCTACTTTTAAAATTCGATAGTTCGTCAATATTATATATAGGCACAACAGGA
>JAGGWI010000108.1 GCA_021157505.1 Desulfuromusa sp.
ACTCAGAATTCTGCAGGAAGAGCTTGCCCGCCTGGCTCCGACCAAACAGATGATTGTCCCGGGTGAGACAGTGTTTAAACTCTATGACACCTATGGATTTCCCGTCGATTTAACCGCTGATATTGTTGAGAAAGATGGTTACAGCCTCGATGAAGCCGGATTTGAATCCTGCATGGAAGAGCAGCGTGCCAAAGCGAGAAAACATTGGAAAGGTTCTGGTGAAGAGGCAGTTTCTGGTATCTATAAACAATTAGTAGAGGAAGGAATCCACTCTGAATTCAGTGGCTATACTAACCAGGAGGACTTTGGTGAAGTTCTGGCACTGCTCCACCAAGGGGAGCTGGTAGAGCAATCAAGCTGTGGTGAAACTGTTGAAGTGATCACCTCAGTGACCCCATGTTACGGTGAGTCCGGGGGGCAGGTTGGTGATACGGGAACCATATCAACCAGCGAAGCAACCCTGCGGATTGTCGATACCAGGAAACCACTTCCCACCCTCACCGTCCATCTGTGTGAAGTTGTCACCGGGGCGATTCAAATTGGTGATCAGGCGACCATCAAAGTTGATTCCGAACGGCGGCAGCAGATTATTCTTAACCATACGGCGACTCACCTGCTCCAGGCAGCCCTGCAAAAACTGCTGGGAAATCACATCAAACAGGCCGGTTCACTGGTTACCCCGGAACGGCTCCGCTTTGATTTTACCCATTTTTCACCCGTTTCAGCTGCGGAGTTAAAACAGATTGAAATCGAAGTCAATCAACAGATTCGCCACAATGCCCAGGTAGAAAACCGGGAAATGAGTGCTGATGCGGCCCGGGACGCGGGAGCCATGGCGCTGTTCGGGGAGAAATATGGGGATATTGTCCGGGTGGTCAATATTGGTGATTACAGCATGGAACTGTGTGGTGGAACCCATGCCAGTGCTGCCGGGGATATCGGGCTGTTTCGTATTTTAAGTGAAGGGGGAATTGCTGCTGGGGTTCGCCGGATTGAAGCGGTGACCGGAACGGCTGCTTTAGCTCTGGTTCAGCAGCAGCAACAAACCCTGCAACGGTTGGCAGATCTGGTTAAAAGTGATCCGCAGAAACTTGAGCAGCGGTTGCAAAAAATGGTGGAACAGCAGAAAGAGACCGAAAAAGAGTTGCAACAGTTGCAGGCAAAAGCTAATGCTGATCGCAGTGGTGAACTGGTTGATCAAGTGCAACTGGTTGAAGATGTTAAATTGCTTGCGGTCAAAATCCCGGGGACTGACGGTAAAGGGCTGCGTGAATTTTCCGATCAACTCCGTGACAAACTCGGTTCCGGGGTTCTGGTTCTGGTTGCCACGGCTAACGACAAAGTCTCTCTTCTGGTTGCTGTCACCAAAGACTTGACCTCCCGGATCAAAGCGGGCGACTTGATCAAACCGCTGGCAGAGATTGTAGGCGGTCGCGGCGGAGGCCGCCCGGAGTTGGCTCAAGCTGGTGGTGCGGATGCCGATCGGGTTGAAGAGCTGCTACAAGCGGCACCGGAACAGTTGAAAAAAATCTTGAGTCAATAACTTTCAAGAAAAATATATCCAGGTAAAAACTGGACATCCCAGAGTCTCTGGTTATATTTAACTAGGAGGGTGGGATTAGTGCTTTTTACCGAGAGTCATAAATTCAATATGTCATTTTCTGAATCAGATTATAAGCGCAAACCAAAAACCATCCTTTGCGTGGATGATGAGCCGATTATTCGTAATCTTTGTTGTGAAGTTTTAGAAGATTATCGGGTGCTTCAAGCCAAAGACGGTCTTGATGCGCTCCGAATTCTGGCGGAGGAAGATATTGATCTGGTTTTAAGTGACGTGATGATGCCGAACCTGGATGGGCTGGAACTGCTGCAAAAAGTGAAGGAGCAGCAACCGGATCAGGCGGTGGTTTTGATGACCGGCTATTCCGACAATAATCTCATCCTCAATGCTCTCAAAGCGGGGGCTGATGACTTTATCAACAAACCGATCAATATCTTGCAACTCAGTACCACGGTTGAAAAGGTTTTTGACAAGCAAAGAATTCGTTTAGAACTGGCTGATTTAAAACGGATCGACCAGCTGAAAAGTAATTTTCTCGGGCTGATTTCTCATAAACTTAAAACTCCGGCAACGGCAATTTCCCTGTTTATCCAGAATATTGCTGAAGGGGTTGAAAGTCCGAATGACGATAATTTCAAACAGATAGTTGCTATGGTCCAGGCTGAGACGGTCCATCTGGAACAGTTGATTCAGGATTTACTCTATTTCAGTGATGCGACTCTGCAGGATGAAAACGTCCCCCTCGAACCCATCGATTTAGGTCGCCTTGCTGAACAGATTATATTTTCTTTGCAACCCGCCGCGCTGAACCGGAAAATCAGTCTGGAAAATCTTATAGAATCACAACTGCCGGTTAAAACATTGATGTTGAATCCTCAGCGCATCGGTTTTGCTATCCGTGCCATCCTTGACAATGCCATCAAGTTTACCCCGGAAGGGGGCGTTGTCACCCTTGAGGTCAAGGTGGAGGATAACACTCTTAAGCTGTTGATCAAGGATACCGGAATGGGTATCTCACCGCAGGAACTGGCTAAAATATTTAATAAATTTTACCAGGTGGATCCTGAACGGACCGGGCAGGTGCGGGGTTTTGGTCTTGGTCTCCAC
>JAGGWI010000236.1 GCA_021157505.1 Desulfuromusa sp.
AAGTTCGGGGTGCTCCAGGTTTGCCCTAATTCTGAAAAGTCAGCATCACTGCTATCAATTTTCCAAAGGTATTTCGGGCTGTCGGGATCGGTGACATCAAGGGCATAATAGGCGTTTCCACCCCGCCGCATCCCAAACAGTAATATGACCTTATCGTGATTTCCATCCTGATCGGTGGTTTCAATGTTGCCATCTCTATCGGCATCATAAGTATAACTTACGGGAGATCCGTCAACAAAAGGATGATGTTGATCGTCTCTGACGTTTTTTATTTGTGGAAGAATCTCAGGCGGGATAAAAGCCCAACGTTCTTGACCGTCACAGTCTTTGAACGCATGTAGCATCCCATCATTGGCGCCAACATAAATAGTATTCCTGTTGATGGAACAATTTGCCTCATTTGTAGCAACATTAAAGTCGTATTGTGAGTAATTCACAACATTGGGTTTAGAGTGGAGGATATCTCCCATGACCCAGGGTCGATTACTGCCAACATACTCATCGTAACTATCAACGCCATGAATGAAATTAATTAATTGGTCTTTTTCTGTGTCATCGGCAACGGTTAAGAGAGCAGAAGTCAGATTTGTGTTTGTGGTTGAGAATTCGTTCGATGAATCGGTTAAATTTGAGTTTGAAAAATAGGTGTAAATATTTCGAGAGCCGATTTGCGTCATCAAAACAGCCCCTACGCCACCTTCAGAAACACGACCTGCATCGCTGCTGCTCCAGTATGAGGTTGCGGTGTAGGTATTTCCTGCCGGGTTGTTAGAATCGATAATATCCTTAAAGCTTCCATCTGCGTTGGTCGCTAAATTTCCGTTTGCATCTGTGATTTCACCCGAATCATTGATTCCAAACTTTTTTAAATTGCCGTGCCAGGGCTCATCATTATGCGGATAAAAGAACCCCAGATAGATTCTCTTACCACTAAAGGTTCTGTTGTCAGGACTTGTAGGGACAACTGGTGCAACAAAGGCCGTATTTGTCTCTAGCAGGATGTCGGCAAGAGCTCCCTGGATGGCATTCAGTAGCTCAGCATTATTGGTTATCTGATAATAGTTGCCATCACCAAAATTGGCAGCGGCTTCCAGACGATCAGTTTTTGCCGTCATCAATTGGATAATATGGGTCTGGATCCCTTCAGTATTGACGGTCAGGCCATTAACCAGATCACCAACCCCCAGCGTCCCTGTTTCACCGGGAGAGTTGAGGTACTTGGTTACATCATCAATATAAATACCATCAGGGTCACCAACTCCTGTGGAAGCAACGATATTCGCGATATCAAAGCTCTTCAGGGCGGTGTCGTCATCCTGGCTGCCGGTAGTTAAAAGAATAATAAAATTCTGTTGGCAGCTTTCATCTATCGGGCTTGTGTAGGTTGAGTCACCAGCCTCTATCGTCCCGATACGTTCATGGGTATCACTAAAAACAGAGGGGCCCTGAAAATACAAACCGGCATCCCAGAGCATTTCATTGGTTGGCTGAGTTGAATTTCCCGGGATTAAAGTGAGGCCATCTATTGCAGCATCAAATGCATCCAGGTTATCTCTGTCAATGCCCTGGCCGACATCCTCAATGGGCTTTTCCAACTGTCCACCCTGACCGTTGTCGCTGAACGTCATCAATCCCAGTTTTACACTTTCACTCACGGCATCAGCGACTTGTTTCACGGTTGACTGAACCATACTCAACAAGTCAGCGGTCATGGTCCATGTCACCTGATTATCGACGACCGTTGCGCCCGGTGTGGTTGGCCATACCGGTGCAGATGCTCCTGTCAGCCCAGCTGCGGTAATGCCAACACATTCATAAATGACTCCACCAACATCAACGGCTTCCCCCGGTGCGTAGGCTGTATCTTTCAGCCAGTTAAACACCCCTTCTGCAGGGGTGACGATATAGTTCAGCTGGTTGCCCAAAAAGAAGCTGTCATTGGAAGGGGAAGAGCAATCTCCCTTGTTGGCTTTAAGTGGTCCGAAGAAAGAACCATTGACCGTTAAAGAATCGTAAGCCATGGCACAACTATCAATCTCTTCAACGGTGTCCATGACCCTGGAATAATTGATGGTACCGCCCGTCGCTGCAACCATTTTATAGACAGCTAATGGTTCGTAGGGGGCGGGTAGGGCGGTAGAACCGGTTCCCTCATAGGTGACATCTTTATCATAAAGGTCTCTAGACCCCTGCTGCTGCATGGGCTGCGTGTTGTCTATGATAAACATGATATTAAGTTTTGGAGAGGTTTCTGAGGCAATGCTGTAGATAGCCGTGTCCCCAACATAGGTGTCAGCTACAGCATTCTGAATGAGTAAAAAAAAGAGGAAAACAATAGTTATTGTTTTGAGTAGCTTAGTCATTTGGGTTTCTCCTACTTAGTCATTTGGTTTTCTACTGCTTTACTCTCTGCTTTTCTTCTACTTCGGAACAATTCTTCCAACTTGTGCCTCTACCCGAGCCAGTGAATTACGAGGACCTGCTCCAGTGACATTCACAATATAGTAACGTGCTTCAAAATAAGTGGGGTCTGAACCACTTCCCGGAGGGATCGCCGCTGCCATTTGATATGCCACATAATTATCTGTTCCGCTCAAGCCCCAATTGGTACCGCCTTTGATATTAACTTCATCGGTATCATCGCCATCATTGCCATCGCCATCATTGTCATCCAGATCATAGGGAGCCGAGCCAGGGCCAAGGCTGGTATAAATGTCTCCCTTGGTTGATGCATATTCAACAGCTCTTTGTGCCGAATCAAAAGCGAGTTGTGCGGTTCTGTAATTACCTGATATCCCGGTTTCCATATTGGCAGTATTCAACGCCATTGAAACCAGCAGGCTCATGATGGCTAACATGCAAAGGGCCAGAATCAAGGCGAATCCACTTTCATTCTTTAATGGATTTGTCGCTCTTTGACTCAAGTTGAAGGCTGAACGGAAAACGCCTTTTAGTTCCAATTTTTTATTCATATTGCCGTACCCTTAGTCATTTTTTAGAGAAATAAGTTTAACTAATTGTCGGTTTTTATTTGTTTTTTGTTTAAAATCAAAGGCAACACCAGTGATCGACACACGAATGGCAACGACTTTTCCAGAGTCTGTGATGTATTTCAAATCAACATTCGAGATATTGTTAGCAATGACTTTAAAAGAACCAGCTCCATCGATGCTTCTACGGAGCTGATTGTTATTCAGGTCGTAGTCAGTCTGATTAGGTTGACCCCCTTCTGTTTTAACCAGTAAATCAGCTTGGGTATAAATTGTATCTGCGGTGAACCCTTTTATGTTGAGTGTCGTTGCTGTAGGTGCGGTTCCCACTTCAAACAGGGCATCGATTCGCTGCTCATGGTCCGGGCTTCTGATCAGCCGTACCTTGTCGCCAGGAGAAAAAAGATTAACCATATCAGTGGTGGCCAGGTTGAACAGAAAATAGGTTGAAGAGGTATTTGAAACCGTAGTTGAAGTCGTTAGACGTGCGACATCCTGACTGATGGTTGCAGTTCTTAAAGTCAGTATCTGTCCGGCTGAAAGATTATTCGGAGTTGTTGCAACCGCTGTGCTGGTTGCCGGGATCAAGAAGCCCGCCATTTGAATATCTCTGGTTAAGAAATTCATCGCGACTTTTAAGTTCTGCTGGGTATCAACGATCTCTTCCTGGGTATTCACGACTTTTTGTGTGCCGGTGAACGTACTGAGTATCGCTGTCACCACTAAGCCCATAATGACGGCGGCAAACATCAGCTCAACCAGGGTGAATCCTTTGCGGTTTTTTAAGGGATTATATGCCATCATATGCCTCTTTTAAACCCCGTGGCTGAAGAAGTTCGCCGTAAACCATTTGTTTGCTGAACATCCACTTCAACTAAAATCAAATTGTTGATGCCGTTATAGTCAACATCAATAGAATAATCAGCTGAGTAAGTTCCTCCTGCTAAAATAGATTCATCCCCGGCGTTGAAAGTCCAGGGTTCATCGACAACGTCTGAAAAACTACTGACCGGCCAGGTCAATATCTCTTCCAGGATGCTTGCGGTAATATCGGTTTGGACAGAACGGACGTTCGCGGAAGAATTTACTTTGATGGCGGTAATTTGCATCCCGGCAATAGCTAATATCCCAATAGCAAAAATGGTCAAGGCGATCAAAACCTCAACCAAAGTAAACCCCGAGCTATTGTCGATACACGTAGAGGTATTTGCTGTATTACCAGTTTTTCTAACCTTAGCCATTTAGTGTCTCCAGAAAACCTACTTTTCATTTAGTTTTATACTACTTGAGATAAACAGCAATTTAGGGTCCAAGAAATTTGCGATAAGTTAACTGTTAGAAAACAAATATTTACATGTTTATGATTTAAACCGCAGGGGCTGCGGTATGCATAGTTTGCTTTGTTTTTGTGTAAATATTGCACATTATTCTGTTGGCGGGTCATGAAAGGCTGTGATTCTGTCCTTTTTATGGGGTTGAAATAACTTAAGTTGAGTTAATTGGCTTCGTGCGTTGGAGTTAATACTTCACAGATTTACTGCAGAGTCGTTCATTTTTGTTGTTTATGGATGATTTTTAAATATAAGGTTGTTATTCTGTGCAGCTAAATTTAAACGAGTCCCGTATAGTAAAGCGGGTATCATATTTATATTTATTAAAACATAGATACAAATAATAGGCTGCGTTCTGTCATGCTATTGATGATCGATAATTATGACTCCTTCACCTATAACCTGGTTCAATACTTTCTTGAACTTGGCGAAGAGGTTAAGGTGGTCAGAAATGATAAACTGACTCTGGATGATATTGAGGATCTGGCACCGCAACGGCTGGTTATCTCTCCGGGTCCACGTACGCCGAAAGAGGCGGGAATTTCGGTGGCCGCGATTCAACGGTTTGCCGGTAAAATTCCACTTCTCGGCATCTGTCTCGGGCATCAGGCGATTACGGAAGCTTTCGGTGGCAAGGTGGTGCGCGCCGACCGTTTGATGCATGGTAAGACCAGCCCGATTTTTCATGATGAGAGTGGACTCTACCAGAATTTACCCAATCCCTTTACCGCGACCCGTTACCATTCTCTGCTTGCTGAACGGGAGAGTTTTCCCGATTCTTTAAAAATCACCGCATGGACTGAAGAGGGTGAAATCATGGGTCTGCAACATTGTGAGTTGCCAGTCTGGGGGCTGCAGTTTCATCCTGAGTCGATTCTGACGACCGAGGGGATGGATTTGCTACATAATTTCCTGCGGTTATCATCCGGCTAGTGCTCTGTATAAAATGAACAGAACCTGAACCACAGAGACACTGAGTCTCAGAGAAGAGCAAAGTCTTTTTGTCTGTGCCTCATTCAAAAACAAAAGAGCTTTTGGTTTTTCTCCGTGTCTCAGTGCCTCTGTGGTAAAAGCTAGAATATCAAATATAGGTTGGAGATTTATAGATGATTAAAGCAGCGATTGCCAAATTGGTTGAACGGCACGATCTGAACGAACTGGAAATGATCGATGCGATGAACCAGATTATGGGCGGTGAAGCAACTCCGGCGCAGATTGCTTCATTTATCACTGCATTGCGAATGAAAGGGGAGACGGTCCCTGAAATTATCGGTGCAGCCCGGGTCATGCGGGCACGAGCTACTCCGATTCGGGTTGGTGATGTGATCGATATTGACCGGGATGATATCAATGTTGATCGGGAAACTATCATCGATACCTGCGGTACCGGTGGTAGCGGAACCAAGAGTTTCAATATTTCCACGACCGTTGCCATTGTGATTGCTGCCTGTGGTGCAAAGGTTGCCAAACATGGCAATCGGAGTATTTCATCCTCCTGTGGCAGTGCCGATGTGCTGGAAAAATTAGGGGTTAAACTTGATATTTCCCCCGAGCAGGTTGCCGAGTGTATCGAAACGGTCGGGGTTGGTTTTCTGTTTGCTCCCGCCCTGCACGGTGCGATGAAATATGCCATTGGCCCGCGTCGGGAGATTGGTATCCGGACAATTTTTAATATTCTTGGTCCCTTGACCAATCCCGCCGGAGCGGATCGACAGGTGTTGGGAGTATTCAGTAAGGATCTGGTTGAACCGTTAGCGCAGGTGCTTCTCAGTCTTGGTTGCCGGCGTGGTTTTGTGGTCCATGGTGCCGATGGGATGGATGAAATTACCCTGACCGGTACCACCCTGGTGGCAGCCATCAGCGGCAATACGATTGAGGTGCAGACCATTGCACCAGAGCAGTTTGGCTTCAAGCGTTGTCGTTTGCATGATCTCCAGGGGGGTGATGCCGAGGAGAATGCCGAGATTGTTAACGCCGTTCTCGCCGGGCAACCAGGGCCGAAACTCGATATTGTCCTGTTGAACAGCGCCTATGCTCTGGTTGCTGCTGGTTTGACAACAGATGTTGATGCCGGAATCGAGCAGGCTCGTGAGGCCGTTGTCAGCGGTCGCGCTAAAGCGACCCTTGATGCATTAATCAGGATGACCAATCAATGATGGCAGTCATTTTCTTCTTTGCGAGTGTATTAACCAATGATTCTTGATCAAATATTGGCGACCAAGAAAAAAGAGATTGCCGCAGATCAGCTCCGGTGTCCGTTGACCGAGTTGAAAAAAATAGCCGCTGATGCTGGTAAAATCAGAGGGTTTGCCAAACACTTACGTCAATCTTCGGCAGCTGGTACCGCGATTATTGCTGAAGTAAAGAAAGGTTCTCCCTCCAAGGGAATCATTCGGGAAGACTTTGATCCGGTGGCGATCGCCCGCAGTTATGAGCAGGGTGGTGCCTGCTGTCTTTCGGTTTTAACCGATGAACACTATTTTTACGGTTCTCTAGATTATCTTGGACAGATTCGGGCGCAGGTTGATTTACCCTTGTTGCGTAAGGATTTTATCATTGATCCTTATCAGGTTTATCAGGCGCGAGTTGCCGGGGCTGATGCAATCTTGTTGATTGTCTCTGCTCTTGACGATCAACAATTGCTGGAGCTGGCACAACTAGCAACCGAACTGCAACTTGATACGTTGCTGGAAGTGCATGATGGTGCTGAGCTAGAGCGGGCGTTGTCGTTGCCGGTTGATTTGATCGGTATTAATA
>JAGGWI010000157.1 GCA_021157505.1 Desulfuromusa sp.
CCGATGGGGTTGGGACGTACCGGCGAGCGACTGGCGAACAGGCCGATTTTCTTTCCGGCGGCCCAGGGGGGAGAAACTTCCATTGTTGCAGCAGTTTTCAAGCGGTCAATAAAGTAGAGAACATAGATATAGGTGAATGAATCGAGAGCCTTCAGTCCGGCAACATATTCAGGTTTCAATTGCAGATAAAACTCCTGATCATCCGTGTCAACGGGTTGGTAGGGTGCTGTTTCCAGATAGGGTGTTTTGATGCTGCCGATAGGATTGAGACTTATTTCAGCCATGGTTTTCTCTTCCTGTTGCTGCAATGCCGAACCCGGTTCGTTAACCGCTGATACCTGTCAGCAACCTTTTCATCTTTTTCAGCTTTCAACTGCAGCCGACCACTGAACTTAAGGGTGGAAATATCACCAGCCTGCCCCTGTTTGCCACGGAGAATAGCAGGTTTTAGCTTTAGTGCAACTTGAATAAGAAAGGGTAAAGGAGAGTGCTGAAACTGTTTTTGGCAGGTTTTTATTATCAATCAACACCATCTGTTTTCTGGAGGTCATTAAACAGGTAGGGTCATCGGTTTCACGCCAGCCGATTGGCCCAGAAAGGTACTATCTATCGGAAACTGGATCGACGCAAGAAATCAATCTTTTTCCTTACTGAAATAGAGGTTTGCCATGGCCAGACAGAAAGTACCAGCTATCAACAACAGGGAAATTGCATTGATCACCGGGGTACTGCCATCCCGAACCTGTAAGTAAAGATTAATTGGCAAAGTTGGCTTGGAACCGACCAGAAACAGTGTGGTATTGAAGTTCTCAAAGCTCATCAAAAATGCCACCGCCCCAGCACCGATAATCGCTGGCCGCAAAAATTTCAGGGTGATATGCCAGATCACTTCAAGGCGAGTCGCGCCAAGATTCAGTGCCGCTTCTTCTAAAGTGTGGTCAAATTTACGCAACCGCGCTGAAACCACCAGTGCCACAAAAGTGGCAATGAACGAAAATTGCCCCATAACCACTAACCAGAAACTAGGTCGAAACAGGGGGACATCAATTCCGAAATTATTTTCAACCAAAGTTCCAGCAGTATTTGCTGCCAGCAACAGAGATATCCCCAGAATCACGCCGGGAATAACCAGTGGAGCAAGCATCAAAAAATAGAGCAATCCTTTGAAAGGAAAGGTCTCTTGCTCAAACAGAAAAGCGGCGCAGGTTCCAACCACAGTACTGAATAAAGCCACCCAGAAGGCAGTCTGAAAACTTGTCAGAATCGATCTGAGATTCTGGCTATCGTGAAAAATTCCAACCCGCTCTGGCCCCGAAGCAACAAACCAATCAAGACTGAAACCATACCAGGGCAATGACGGAAAGTCGGAGTCATTGAATGCCAGCACACAGGTCACAAGCAAAGGAGCAAATAGAAAAACAAAATAGCAAACTATGTACGTGCCATAAGACCAGCTATAGCGTTTTGAATTCGGGAGGGTTCTGATCATGATGCAACCTCCCCAAGTTTCTGCCGTGATAGTTTCAATCCGATCCAGATAATCAACGAGCTGAGTAACAACAGCAGAAACCCGAATGCCGCGCCCTGATTCCAGTTGAAGCTGGCGATAAACTGATTATAAATCTGCTCGGTAAACCAGAGAGAATTCTTCCCACCCATCAGGTTCGGGGTGAGATAGTTTCCCAGAACCAACATAAACACCACAATCGAACCGGAAGTGATCCCCGATTTACAGTGTGGCAGAATAATTTTAAACCAGATCACCAGCTTGCCACTGCCCAGATCATGGGCTGCCTCAATCAAACTGTCATCAAGACTTTCCATTGCTGATATCAGTGGCACAACCATGAACAGCATCGAAGTATAAACCAGACCCATGATCATGGTGGCATCGTTGTAAAGCATCTCAATCGGCTGATCGATCAGCCCAAGCTTTAACATAAAATGATTGATCACCCCCGACTCACGCAGCAGAATCATCCAGCCGTAAATCCGTACCAGTTCACTCACCCAGAACGGCAACAGCAACATCAGGATCATGGCTCCTTGCAATCTGGGTCGAACCACTTTGACAATATAAAAGGCAACCGGCATGGTGATCAGAAAGGTGATAAAGGTTGTCACAATGGCAAAAATTGCGGTCCGTACGAAGGTATTCCAATAGATCGGTTCAGTAAAAAAATTCTGGTAATTCTGCAATGTCCAGACCGGGTCGCCGAAATCATTTTCGCCGATAAAGCTCATCCGTAACAGGTCAAGATTCGGTAGCACAATCAACAGCAACAACCAGCAGAGAACCGGAGCCAGAAAAAGCCAGAAGACCGTTTTTGAGGATTTTGGGATAGCCATCATCAACCTCCCGCTGCAAAGCAAACACCCGCTTCTGGATGCCAACCAACTTCTATCTGCTGTCCCGGTTCGATATGATCAAAACTACGATTCTGCGGTAAAGCAACCAACAACTCATGATCCTGGGGAGTTACTGTCAGCAGGCGACTGTTGGCACCATCAAAAAGGATGGTTTTGACGGTTACAGTGAAAGTATTCAGTCCTTCTTTCTCTGCGGGTTGAATACGAATTGTTTCCGGACGCAAAAAAAGATCAGCACGATGACCAACGGACACGGAACCTTGAACTTTAGTACGGAAAGTAAATCCCTCATCGGTGCGGATAACAGCATTCTCCCCTGAAGACTCAAGAATTTCACCCGCCCAAAGATTGTTATCACCAACAAACTGTGCAACAAATGGGGTCAACGGTTTACTGTAGAGTTCCTGGGGTGTTCCCAGTTGTTCAATACGACCCTTATTCATCACCACAATACGATCTGACATCACTAGAGCTTCTGACTGGTCATGGGTGATATAGACAAAAGTTGTTCCCACATTGGATTGTAGTTTCTTCAATTCAACCTTCATCTGCTCGCGCAATTTCAGGTCAAGCGCTCCCAGCGGCTCATCCAACAGCAGAACAGATGGTTCCAGAATTAGACAACGGGCAATCGCCACCCGCTGTTTCTGCCCTCCCGACAATTGATTGATCTGATGCTGGGCGTATTCTGGCAAACCAACCCGGTCGAGAATAGCTTCAGTCTTCTTTTTAATCGTCGCCCCATCCACCTTACGCCGCCTGAGGCCAAAGGCGATGTTTTCTGCAACGTTCATCATCGGGAACAATGCCAGATGTTGAAATACCAGGTTAACTGGACGCAGATTCGGTGCAACGCCCGCCATGTCCTTTCCACGAATCTGGATAATCCCCGAAGTTGGCTCTTCAAACCCGGCAATCATTCGCAACAATGTCGTCTTGCCACAACCGGAAGGGCCAAGAATGGAAAAGAATGATCCCTTTGGCACGTCAAAAGAAACTGAATCAACAGCCGTAAAATCACCAAATTTTTTCACCAGATTGGAAACTGACAGATCATTACCCATGAAATACCCTAGAAAGAAACAGGGGTGACATGAGCCACCCCTGAGTTGAAAAAGTTTAGCCTGTAAAGCTACTTAGCTGCTTTAATTTTATCGAGAATCTTCCCTTCCATGCTTTCCAGTTTCGCTGGAACCGGCGGGTACCACTTGATATTGTCAATCGCTGCCTGTGGAAAGGTTCGCACAAAATTGGCGCGTACTTCTGGAGAAATAAATGCGTTTGCACCTTGAGATGCTGTGCCATATTTTTCTGCAGTCGTGAAGTAACCAGCATTTTCCGGTTTCAACATAAAATTGATCCACTTATAGGCAGCATCAAGGTTCTTTGCTTTGGAAGGGATCGCAAAGGTGTCGATCCAGCCCAAGGCACCCTCTTTCGGTGCAACAAAGTCGATAGCACTGTTATTGCCATGTAATTTCCAGCCACCGGCATCCCAGGCCATGGCGACAAACACTTCCTCGGAACGCATCGATTCGAGTAACGCATCGCCATTTGCCCAGTAATTTTTAACCAGCGGTTTGGCCGCAATCAAGGTCTCGGCAATTTTATCAAGCATCGCTTTGTAGGCTTTGGCATCAGAGTACAGTGCAAAAGGATCATAACCCAGCGCAAACCCCATAGCGATCAAGGTTGGACGCTTCAGACGATAGCTGACCCGCCCTTTATATTTGTCATCCAACAGCGCCTTCCAGCTACTTGCCCCTGCAGCTTTTCCCGAGTTGACGATCAAACCGGAGGTTCCCCAGCAGAAAGGAACAGCAAAAGACTTTCCTTTAACCACGGTGTTCTTTTTCACTGCATCCAACATCGAAGGGACAAACAAGCTTGAATCAATTTTCGAATAATCAATCGCCTGATAAATTTTAAATTTTTCCTGAACCGAAGAGATTCGATCCTGACTTGGCTGCGCCAGATCAAACCCAGCACCACGGGTTGCCCTGAGCTTTGCAATCATCTCTTCATTGTTAGAGAAGGTCACTTCCACCTTTATTCCAGTTTCCTTTTCAAACTTGTCGATCAGAACCTGGGGTGCATACCCTTTCCAAGTCAATAAACTCAAGGTCTCTGCCTGGGAAAAACCAGCCAGAGAGAATACGGTCAACAAAACCAGCAACAATACTCTTTTCATCTAATCACTCCTCACTGTTAACTTACGGTTAATTTTGATTTTAACTCTATAACTGTTTTGACTTATTAAGGATAGCAGGATATAGAACGAATGTAAGGGATTCATTATTTTTTCTGTTTTTTTATACACGCGGCAAACCTGAAATTCATTCGGTGTCAGATTTCCACATCCCACCTATGCCTGAACCAACATCAACTTCAGCTGAACAATCAGATAATTTGACTGTTTTGTCATCTGACCGATGATTGACAATTAAACTTCAAAGCGCTACCGTACCAGTTATAAGGGGTTTTCCAAGAGAAATCCTTCTTGACTGAAAAGCCTCTTCCGACAATTATATTTTCTTAAACTTGCGGATTGACCTTATGACCCCAACTGCCCGACAAGCTGAAATTGCCAATATAATTCGACAGCGTGATCATGTCACGGTGAACGAGCTAGCCGAAACCCTTAATATCTCGAAGGAAACCATACGACG
>JAGGWI010000014.1 GCA_021157505.1 Desulfuromusa sp.
TCGGAAAAACTGAGCAAACTGTTATTGAGAGCGGTGATCGATTCCATATCAAGGTGGTTGGTGGGCTCATCAAAGAGTAATGCATTGGCATTGGTCAGCATCATCCGCGACAACATACAGCGAACCTTTTCGCCACCACTGAGGACACGAGTCATTTTAGTCGCTTCATCACCAGAGAAGAGCATCCTGCCAAGAAAGCCCCGAGCAAAGCTTTCCCCTTCATGAGGGGGATACTGACACAGCCAGTCGATTAAACTGAGGTCTTTGGCAAAGTAGGAGCTGTTCTCCTTGGGAAGATAGGAGTGGGTCATCGTGACACCCCAACGGAAACTACCGCTATCGGGTTTTATTTCCCCAGCGAGAATTTGTAATAATGTGGTCTTGGCAAGACTACTGCTGCCAATAAGGGCAATTTTGTCCCCCTTATTAACGGTCAGATCAAGCTGGTTCAACACTTTGATACCATCGATGGTTTTACACAAACCCTTCACTTCAAGGATGATATCACCGCAGGATCGTTCGGGTTTAAACAGGATAAAAGGGTATTTGCGGGATGAGACCGGCAGTTCTTCGATGTCCAATTTATCCAGCAACTTTTTACGTGAAGTCGCCTGTTTGGCCTTTGAAGCGTTGGAACTGAAGCGGGCAATAAAATCCTTGAGTTCATTGGCTTTATCGCTGGCTTTTTTGTTGGCATCCTGTTTCTGTTTTAAAACTAACTGGCTCGCTTCGTACCAGAAATCGTAGTTCCCGACATAGGTGCGGATGGTGCCAAAATCGATATCGGCAATATGGGTACATGCCTGGTTGAGAAAATGGCGGTCGTGGGAAACAACAATGACAGTATTTTGAAATCGACCCAGAAATTCTTCGAGCCATTGAATCGATTTAAGATCCAGATGGTTGGTGGGTTCGTCCAGAAGCAGTACGTCGGGATTACCAAAGAGCGCTTGAGCCAGCAGTACGCGCACTTTTTCGCCCCCTTCCAGCTCTTTCATTTTTTTCTGTCGCAGCCCTTCAGGAATTCCCAATCCGTTCAGCATAACCGCCGCCTCGGATTCAGCGTCGTAACCATTCATTTCGGCAAATTCAGTTTCCAGTTCACCGCTACGGACCCCGTCAGCTTCACTGAAATCTTCTTTGGCATAGATGGCATCACGTTCTGCCATCACGCTATAGAGCCGTTTATGCCCCATGATGACAGTGTTGAGAACCATCTCCTCATCAAAGGCAAACTGATCCTGATTCAAGACCGCCAGGCGTAACCCTTTACCGATAGAGACTTCCCCTTTGTCGGGTTCAGAATTACCCGCCAGTATTTTAAGGAAGGTTGATTTTCCTGAACCGTTGGCTCCGATCAGACCGTAGCAGTTGCCGGGGGTGAACTTGATTTTGACGTTTTTGAAAATGGTTCGTTTGCCATAGGCGAGACAGATATTTGTAGCACTAATCATGGGTGAGTCGTTTCCTGGAAAAGTTTTGATATTTATAAAATAAAGTTATCATTCAAAGAGAACTCTTTTACCACAGAGACACTGAGTCACTGAGAACCCCCGAGAACATAAAGAATTTTGTTTTTTCTCTGTGCCTCTGTGGTGACATCGTAATTGGCAATAAAAAAACCACAGGGTCGAACCCCGTGGTCTTGGTGCAGCGAACGTATATCACCGATTCACTGAGCAGGCAATGTTTTTCGTGCCATTTTAGAGCCAAATAAAAAACTCCAATTTTTGTTTCGATTACAGTAGACTCTTCCCTTGATAATTTTAGCTGATTACGTTGTTTGATGATGTCATTATTTTTGTGAGGACCATGTCTATGATCATTGGATTTGCCGGGAAAGCGGCTTCGGGAAAGACCACTGCCGCTAAATATCTGCTGGAACAATCACAGGCAAATATTGTAATTTTGCCGATGGCATTGGTATTGCGGGAAGAAGTTGCGAATTTTGTCAGCCAGGTGGGGGGGGAAGATTATACCCCTCTGGTTTATGGAGATCAGGACGATAAAATACGAGTTTTCTATATCAATGAGGATCGCGCCTTGGAGCACTGCCCGGTATGGACTGACTTTATCGCGGTAAATCATGATATTCAAGATCAGTCAGGGCAATCCGCTGTGACCGTCCGCCGGATCTTACAGTGGTGGGGAACCGAATACCGTCGGGCTCAGGATCATGATTACTGGACCAAAGCCTGGGAAAAGAAGTTACAGGACTATGATCTGACCACCACCCATATTCTGGTTGATGATGTCCGCTTTGTGAATGAGTTGAACGTTATTAAAAAGCAGGGTGGAATTTTCATCAAGATCGAGCGGCCGGGGTTCAATGGCGCAAATAACCACAGCAGTGAGAACTCTCTGGATCATTATAACGACTGGAATCTGGTGATTCAGAATGATGGCAGCCTGGAACAGTTCAAACAGCAGACCGAAGTAAGGATTCTACCACTGCTCAAAGTAGACTGATTAGATATACTAGTTCAGACTCGATCTGGAAACTGCTGTAAGGATTGGTCACCCTTTTGGATCATAACTTATGAAAAACTACAGATTGGCGGCTCGCGCGGAAATACACTCGTCTTTTCCCATCTCAAATTCACGGCAAATCCATGGACGATTCTCGTAGATCGTGCAACTCATGGTATTTCTGTCCAAGGCTGAACACCAGCCATCTTCCAGTCGCGCCATGCGCCTATCGCCTCGCGTATCTACCTCAATAAATTTATCGGGCACTTCGGTATCGTTAAAGAGCATTGCCTCTAAACGGCAACAGGAGGCTTCACAATTTGTACAAGTCACCTCGGTATCAGGCAGGAATTCAACTTCGGTTGGCATAGATTCTTTTTCTTACTTAAATCAAAAGAGCCCCACGGATTGACCGTAGGGCTCTTGAGGGTGTCAGTGGTTGTAGAAACTTTTTCTATTGTTTTTGAACATTAGATGCTTGGGGCCCTTTTTGGCCCTGGGTGACATCAAAGGTCACGCGTTCTCCCTCGGCCAGAGATTTAAACCCATCACCCTGAATTTCGGAATGATGAACGAACACATCATCTCCACTCTCCTGCTCGATAAAACCAAAACCTTTTGCATCGTTGAACCATTTTACAGTGCCTTCAGCCATTTTTAACTCCATGCACCCCTGTGGGGTCGTTTTTTGTTGTGCAAACAATATCTACGTAAAATAAAAAACCACCAACCGTAAGAGGTCTGCGTGGCATATTCGTGGCTGATTAATTTTTAATCTCGTCCAACAAATTATCTCTGCACAAACTGTTTAAGATGAGAGACCTTACCACGGATACCCAAGTCAGAACAATGACCCAAATTAAAACAATGATTATATCATCTTTTGGATGGACGAAAGTTGGAAATTGTCAGATGTAACTAAGTTTTGCAAATGCACCGGAACGTTCCAAAATCCACTTTCAAAAATAAAGTCCTGATTTTGGAAATGGTGAATCTGTACTATTTATCCCTGGATCAAGCAGCTCCCATTCCAGCGCAATATGTAAGATGGCTCAACCAATTCATTTCAGGTTGAGCCATCTAGTGTCCTGTTTGGTTCATCCTATCCTTTAATTCTGGCTCTTTTGCTCGCTGCCTACGTTATGCCTCTTTGCTTTAGCGCAAGCTAGGAGGCTATCGGACTATCCATGAGCCGACTGCAAATTCGGTTGTTTGGCCCATATTTCGACTCCTTTTTGCCCCATAGCTATGGCTATGAGCCTGCAAACGTGTCGAAATCTGTTCTCAAACCTCCAAATTTTCGCTTCGCCCCGTATAGTTCGACAGACTCCTAGGGCTGCATCGGCATGCCTTGGCAACAAACAAAATAACTCAGAATTATGCGTCACGATTAACCAAACGGGACACTAGGTCTTAAAATTCTGTTCTCTCGGGACTGAAACTTAATTCGGATACTTTGCATCAAGCTCAGTCTGAATCAACTGATATAATTGTTTATAGCCAAAACTCTGGAGCGGCTTTCCGTTGACAAAGTAGCCAGGGGTTTTTTGTACATTCAGAGTTTTCACATCGGCCATGTCTTGTTCAATGATTTTTGCAATAACCGGGCTATCCATATCTTTTTTGATTTGCTCGACGTCAACGCCTGCTCTGGGAAGAATATCCCATAATTTTTCCGGCTGCCAGTTGCCGTGGCTGGCCCAGATATTCTGCGATTTAAACATGACATCCAAGGTTTCCCAGTATTTTCCCTGCATTCGGGCGGCTTCAAGAATCTTGACAAAACTATCGGCGCCATCATGGAAAGGGGCGTAACGAAGAACCAGTTTGATCTTACCGGGATTGGCGTTCATTATTTTCTTAATAAAGGGGGCAAAAACGGCACAAGTTTCACACGCTGGATCCATAAACTCAACCAGGTAGACTTTTGCATCGTCGCTGCCGAGCGTCTGCGAATGGTCTCTGATAAAAAGTTCAGCATTTTTTTCCGCCATAAAACCATACTTTTCAGATTGCTGCTCCTTGTAGTAGTTGCTACCGACGACAAAGGCAAAGGCTAATATCAGGCAGGTGGCCCCTATAAGTACGTATTTCATTTAGAAGTTCTCCTTTTCAGGATGATTAAAAGGGTGACTAGTGCTGAGAATGCAAAGAAAGAAAGCATTGGAATTGATATAAAACCGAACAGTTCTATGTATTTTTCTGTGCATGAAACGCCCTTCGAGCAGGGCTGGATATTCTCCGGAATGATTCCGGCATAAAGCAAGGTGTGGTAAAGAGCGGTCAACCCGCCCAGTATGGCCAGAGGCAGAGCATACTTGATGACATTTTTGTCAAAAGTGGGTAAAAGACCCGCTGCAAAAATAAAGATTAAGGGGAACAGGCAGATCCGCTGATACCAACACAGGACACAGGGTTCATACTCTAAAACATAGCTGAAAAAGATACTTATCGTGGTTGACACGCTGACCAAAAGCCAACACAGAAAAAGCAGTGTCCAGTTTGTATTTTTTGTTTTGTCAGACTGAGACATATATACAGACCTCCAAAAATGGGAGAAAATTTGTTGAAACTATCCTCGTACTGGTACCCACTGGTAGAAAAACATGGTAATTGGGCCCAGCATACTGAACATAAGCATGATTCCGACAGCAATCAGCATAACGCCGGTACCGATTTCTATCAGCCGTAAGTACTTTTTGAACCGCTTAAAGGCGGACAAGAATTGGTGAAAGAGAAGCCCCGAGAGCAAGAAAGGAAGTCCCAGCCCCAAGGAATAGAGCGCCAGTAAGCCGACCCCCTCTCCGACTTGGCCGGAAGAGGCCGCGACCATCAGAATCGACGCGAGAATTGGACCAATGCACGGGGTCCAACCCGCAGCAAAGGCAATCCCAACGACGAAAGTACCGATAAAACCGCTTGGCTTTTTATGGAGTTGCACTCTCTTATCACCGAGCAGGGCACGAAAAGAGAACAAACCGGTCATATGGATACCAAACAGGAGAATCAAGAATCCGCCGATTTTTGCAACCCACTCCAACCCCTCACGCAGGTAAGCCTGTAGTTGGCTGGAAGCGATGCCGGCAATAGCACCAAGCAAAATAAAAATGAAAGAGAATCCTAATACAAAGCAGAGGGAGTGGAGAAAAACTGTCAGGCGGACTTTGGCATCGGGATGCTCTTCGTCGAGCTGGCTGAAGGATAGCCCGGTAATGTAGGTTAAGTACGAGGGAATCAGCGGTAACACGCAGGGCGAGGCAAAGGACAAAATCCCGGCGGTAAACGCAATCCAATAAGTGATATCGGCTGTTTGTTGTAGCAATTTAGTTATCCTTTGCTCAGGCTCTTGAGATAAGCAATCGTTTTAGGGCTGGACCAGTCGAGTGGACCAATAATCTTTTGGTCAACGGTGCCATCTTTGCGGATGATGAAGGACTCTGGGAACTTGTAGACGCCGTACTGTTTTTGTACGTTCCCCTTATCATCATAAAGAATGGGAAAGGTATAGGGTGTCTTGTTTAAAAATGGAGGAACCACTGATCGGCCATTCTTCTCTGTATTAATCGCAAGCAAGACAAAGTCGTCATCCGCCATGGCTTCATTGAGTCGCTCCATCGAAGGCATCTCTTCAATGCAGGGCGGACACCAGGTCGCCCAGAAGTTGATCATGACAACCTTGCCGCGTAAACCAGACAAAGATACTTGATTGCCTTTTGTGTCCTCAAGCTTGAAGTCAGGGGCCACCTCGCCAGTAACAACTGATGCGGTTGTTGGAAGGTTAGAATAAATGTAGCCAGCAAAGCCTGCTAACACGAGTAAAACAATAATTATCGCCAGTCGACGCATATCGAACCTTTCTACTTCTCACAGTAACGGTATTAATTTTCATCACAAAAAATTACGTAATAAAAATCGTGGGCTTCTTATGTCTAATCGCCAAAACTTACTAACATTGCCGATCGTATAACTTTGCAGTCTTGTTACAACTGCTAATGTCCGTTTTCCATATGATCGATCATGATCCTGACCCGATCAGCTTGTTTCCCAATAGGGGAAATTAGTAAGTATCTTGTCCATGCTTCTTTGGCTTTTTTCTGATTACCTAAATCATCACGATAAACAATGCCAAGGTTGTACAGCGATTGCACATGGTTCGGATTCAATTCGTTAGCTTTTTCAAAATTATCGATAGCTTTATCGAACCAACCAATCCGGCGAAACATGGTCCCCTGATCAGTCAAAATATCAGGATCGTCGCCATCCATTTCGAGTGCTTTAGCGTAGGGCTCAATGGCCTTCATCGGCTGGTTCGAATCAAAGTAGTTATGCCCCAATTGCACCCAAGCATTGCGATTATTCGGTTCTTTGGCGAGGATGACTTCAAGATTGTTAATCCTCTGTTGATAGTCAATAGAGGGAGCTGATGAGACCGGCGGATTGCCGGCTGCCGTATCTTTTTTTGCATTGGTAAAAATAACGCCACCAAAAGCGCCAACCATCACGGTCACGATAATCAATAAAATTGTTTCTTTTTTCATAATGGGATACCTACCTGCCTGGTTTCAAAGACCACTCAGATTTCTGATAAAAGTCTGAGTGATAAATTGTTCAACAGCTCATTTTAGAACCCAAGGATCCATCACCATGTTGGCCACGTGAGTTCCAACCTTGACCTTCGTTTGTAAGTAAATTGTGTCTGTCTGGAAAATCGAAGAATGGCTTAATGTAGAAGAATAACTGTACGCAGGGCCGTCAAAGACTGAGGGCGTGGTAGCTGGGAAGCAAGAGTCAGGTTAGCAAAACGTGCAACCCCTGAATCTGTAGAAGGAATAAAAGGTAGAGGTATTAAAGCAATGTCAGTTGTCGCAATTTTATTTAGGGGACTAGTTCTATTTGAGGGGGTGAGGACCGAAGAATATGCAGGGTAATCAAAACAGGATTCCCCTTGTACAGACAACAAAACTCCCGGCTTAGTAATTACTTCGCAACACAGAAGCTCATCTTTTTCAAGAGGGGATACAGCCCAGCATTCACCGGCTGGATTCGACTCCAGGTGGAAAGTGCTTTCCGATTCCTGGCACCAAAAAGACGCATTAGTGGTACTGACACTGATCAATAAATAGATCAGCACAAAAAATCGAGTTATCCACGTTGTCTGTAGGATGCTTGTCAACATGACAGGTGCCTTGAAGTAGAAACCGATACAAAAAACTATTATCTCAATATATACCAGTCGTTCTAAATGGAAACGAGGGGAGTATCGTTTCCCACCTGCGTATCTGCACAGTTTTTAACGTGATAAGCCAGCCACAGTATCCTGGATACCTACGGCTTTATCAAAACTTAGCAGTTGTGACCGTTGTTCAACACGTTCAGTCGCCCCCTACATTCCATTTTCAAATATCTTATCAAATTGGTTTCGCATATATCCATAGGAATTTTTAGCGGGGCCAAAGCTGACAATGTCCGTCGGATCAAACTAGTGTCCCGTTTGGTTAATCGTGACACTTAGAACTACGGCAGATCA
>JAGGWI010000098.1 GCA_021157505.1 Desulfuromusa sp.
CTCACCATCAGTTTCTCTGGATACCTCGATCACTTTATCCGAAAAAAATCTACAGGAGATCATAGGCTTGGTTCGGGCGGCACACAAACACAGTCCCCTTGTGGTTATCATAGACGAATTTCAGGATATTCTTGAGATACCAGACAGCCAATCGGCTCTTGCTGAATTCAGGGCACAAGTTCAGCATGCCCCGGAAGTCCCTTTTATTTTTGCAGGAAGTATCCGGCACCAAATGGAAGAAATTTTCACCTCTCCGTCGTCACCATTCTTTAAATCTGCAATACCCCTTGAAATTTCCCCGCTGTCCTACGCTGAATTTGCACCTTTTCTTCTCCAGAGATTCAAGACTGGGAGGCGTAATGTCAGTCACGATATTCTTAAGTCAGTCTTCGATCTTGCAGGGGAAATCACCGGAGATGTGCAGCAGTTCTGTGAGGCATTATGGAGCACAACTGAGCCCGGCGATACTATCGCACCGGAGCATGTCAGTGCAGCTATCGATTTGCTCGTTTCGCGCGAGAATCTATCCTTCCAGATCATCTTGGCTCGCTTGACCGATCTTCAAGTCAGAGTATTGAATGCACTGGCTGAATCAGGTGGGGAGAAACCAACATCAAAGGATTTTTTGACCAAAGTTGACAGTCGTAACGCTTCAGCCGTTGTTCAGGCTTTGAATCGCCTGGCCAAGATGAGGATCATTTATCGTACCCAGTTTGGATGGAAATACATGAACCCCGTCCTCAGATTATACCTTTTGAGAGTGGCATAGAAAGTTACTTACGCAGAGAATCCGGAGAAACAAACCACGAAGTTCGGGGGACACTTATCAAGTACATGTCCCCCGAATGCTACCGGATTTGCTACTCCACCGTGACACTCTTCGCCAAGTTACGCGGTTGATCAACATCAGTTCCCTTAAGAACCGAGATATGATAGGCGAGTAACTGCATCGGAATTGAGGTGAGTATCGGCATCAGATCTTCGGTTGTTTCGGGTATCTTGATCAATGTTTCCACCCTTCCCTGTAGGTCATTCTCCTCGCCACTGGTCACAGCAATCACTTTTCCACCCCGGGCACAAACTTCTTCCAGATTGGATACCACTTTGTCGTAGGTTGCATTCCTCGGCACCAACACCACCACCGGCAGGTTTTCATCAATCAGGGCAATCGGTCCGTGTTTCATTTCCCCGGCGGGATAACCTTCGGCGTGAATGTAGGAAATCTCCTTGAGCTTCAGTGCCCCTTCGAGAGCGATAGGATATTGGTTCCCCCGTCCCATGTAGAGAAAATCACGAGCATTCATATACTCACGGGCAATGCCTTCAATTTGTTCATTCAACTCCAGAGTCTCTTCCAGTTTACGTGGCAACGCCAACAGAGTTTTGACATGCTGACGACACTCATCAGCCGTCAAAGTTCCCCGCGCCCGACCCAGTTTTAATGCAAAGAGATAGAGGGCAACCAGTTGCGTGGTAAAAGCTTTGGTCGAAGCGACTCCGATCTCAGGGCCTGCGTGGGTATAAATGACGCCGTCACTTTCACGAGCAATTGAGGAATCGACGACATTACAGATGCAAACCACCTTCCCCCCTTTCCCTTTGGCCTCACGCAACCCGGCCAGGGTATCGGCGGTTTCCCCACTTTGACTGATGAGTACAGTGAGACTTGTCGCGGTAATAATCGGATCACGATAGCGGAACTCGCTGGCAATATCTATTTCAACTGGAATCCGTGCCAGTTTTTCAATATAGAACTTACCCACCAGACCCGCATGCCAGGAGGTTCCGCAGGCAATGATATTAATTTTATCCAGAGCAACCAGCTGTTCCTGGCTGAGATCAAGATCTTCCAGATAAATATCCCCCTCATCGCCCTGAAGTCTTCCGGCGATGGTATCAGCTATCGCCCTGGGCTGCTCGTAGATCTCTTTGAGCATAAAATGTCTGTAGCCACCCTTTTCTGCCATCAACGGACTCCAGGTGATGGTTTTGGTCTCCCGGACTACCGGCTCTCCTGAAAGATCTGTCATCCACATTTTCTCAGGGGTAAAAACCGCAATATCACCATCTTCCATAAAAATCATTTCGCGGGTATGGGACAACATCGCTGGGATATCCGAAGCGACAAAATATTCTCCCTCCCCCTGCCCGATCACCAGCGGCGCCCCAAGTTTGGCAGCAATCAGTTTATCCGGTTCATCATTGCAGAGAATCGCCACCGCATAAGCCCCTTCGGCCTCTTTCAGCGCCAGACGAACGGCGGTTTCAAAATCACCACACTGCCGATAGTGCTCTTCCACCAGATGGGCAATAATTTCGGTATCGGTCTCTGAAACAAAATTGTGCCCCAACTTCTGCAGCTGAGCCTTCAACTTCAGGTAATTTTCAATGATGCCGTTGTGCACCACAATAATATTACCCGCCTTATGTGGATGAGCATTGATTTCAGAGGGACGCCCATGGGTTGCCCAGCGGGTATGGCCAATGCCACGACTCCCAGTTGCTGGTTGGTCTCGGAGGATTTTTTCCAGGTTGATCAGTTTTCCTTCCGCTCGACGAATCTGCGGTTTCCCCCCGTTGAGGGTACAGATCCCGGCGGAATCATAACCACGATATTCAAGTCGGCGCAGACCATCAATAATAATGGGAGAAGCATCCTGCTGACCAATATAACCAACGATTCCACACATAGTTTCCCCTTACTTGTCAGATTTCTTCTGTTTTCGCAACCGCCACCCTTCAACATTCACCTGCTCTGTCCGTGACAGCGCCAGTGAATCGGGTGGGACATCTTCGGTAATTGTTGAACCCGCAGCAATCAAACTGTTCCGCCCGATGGTTACGGGAGCAATAAACTGACAGTCACTGCCAACAAAAACATCATCTTCAACCGTGGTCTGATGCTTATTCACCCCGTCATAATTACAGGTGATGGTTCCACAGCCAAAATTGACATTTTTACCCACCTCTGAATCACCTATATAGGTGAGATGGCTGGCCTGAGATTTTTCACCCAGAACCGACTTCTTCATCTCGACGAAGTTGCCAATTTTATTATTACCGGTCAAAACTGTCCCGGGGCGCAGGTGTGCCATGGGGCCAATTTTACATTTAGGACCGATTTGTGCCTCTTCAATCGCTGAACCAGCTTTTAAGTGCACACCATCGGCAATCTGCGAATCGACCACCACAACGCCGGTCTCAATAATGCAGTTCTTACCGATCGTGGTTTTGCCATGCAGATGGACATTGGGGTGCAAGATGGTATCGATGCCAATTTCGACACCATTATCGATATAAACGGTGGTTGGATCAGTCATCGAAACACCGCCAAACATCAGATCGGCATTGATCTTCCAGCGCATTAACACTTCGGCTTCTGCCAACTGACAACGATCATTAATCCCCATGACCTCTGTCGGGTCTTCAACACAGAGCGCCCGGGTTTTCTCCCCCGCAGCAACTGCTGCTGCAACCACGTCAGTCAGATAATATTCCCTCTGGGCATTATTCTTGTTCAGCCCTTTTAACGCTGAGAGGACAAAAGCCGTATCAAACAGATAGGTTCCGGTATTGATTTCGGTCACCTGACGCTGTTGTTCATCGGCGTCCTTCTCTTCCACAATTTGCAGGATCTGTTCACCGTCACGGATCACCCGCCCGTAGCCAGTGGGGTTTGGCAGCTGCGCGGTCAACACCGTAACCGCAGCACGCTGCTGTAAATGGTAGTTTTGCAACTGCCGTAGAGTATCCGGTTGGATTAACGGGACATCGCCGCAGAGCAACAATAGCGCCCCTGAATAACCGCACAAGGAATCAGCCGCGCACATCAGCGCATGCCCGGTTCCCAATTGGTCGGTCTGCCTGATCCAGGTGATATCCGCTTCGTTAAAAGTATCTGAAACCTCTTCTGCACGATGGCCAACAACCACTTTCAACTGTTTAAAACCTGCCAGCCGGGCGGCTTCAAGTGGATAATAGAGCATCGGTTGCCCGCAGATTGGGTGCAAAACTTTCGGTACTGCCGATCTCATTCTGGTCCCTTTTCCAGCGGCCAGAATAACTGCTGCTAATCCCTTTTCCATAGTAACCCTCTTATTCTAGTATTAAGTAAAACTTAATTATCTCAAAATAACCATTACTGAGTCAAGTCACATCCACCTTATATGACAATAAAATTGCAATTATTTACATTATTGGATGACTCACGTATAGTTCGGTCTGGAGGTAGCGGGGATGGATGAACGGCGCCAGTTGGCACAAGAACTTGACGATATGCAGCAATCGGTAAAAGAGCTGGAGATTCATTACGAACAATACTTTGCGGGCATTGAAAAGCGGGAGCCTTACAATGAGCGCCAGGCTATTGCCCGACGAATTCGCCACTTTACCAATCGCCATATTGTCTGGACCGATCTGAAATTTCGCTACCAGGGGATCACTTCACGCTTTATGTCCTATGGACAATATTGGGATCGCATTCTCCGTTTGATGGATGAGGGGAAGTATCATCGCCATACCAGCAGACTGAAAACTGCAACGACAGCGCCACCAGCCAGCAGCACAAAAGGTATCGATCCAAAGATTGAAGCGATTAAACTGCAACAGCAGCTCAGTCAGGCCAGAAAAACCTGTGGCCTCTCCGGAAGTGGCCCAAGTGCAGAAAAGGTTGCCGGTTTTCTTGCTGCTCAACGGGAAAAAATTCGAGCCCGCTACGGAGATAAAACGGTTGAATTCACCGTTGACAGCAGTGGTGAAAAACCCCGGATCAAAGTCAGTTTGAAAAAATAAGATTTCTATGCCCATTCTGATAGCAACACTGCATGTTCGTCCTTCAGCACAGGCGGTCTCCTTAGCTGCAGGATCCCTCAAAGCCTCCCTGCCAGCAGAGTTACGCCGCCAGACCACCCTCGTTGATCTCTTTCCCGATACGGCAATTGAAGAACTCGTTCAGCAGCTGTTGGAGCACGATCCAACCATCATCGCCTTCCCCCTTTATCTTTGGAACCGCACACAAATTCTGCAGCTTTCACGAAAGTTACGGCAAAAAAAACCGGCTTTAATCCTCCTTGCCGGTGGTCCGGAAGCCAGTGCCGATAGCAGGAAAGTTATGCTGGAGGGATTATTGGATGGGGTTATTCGTGGCGAAGGGGAGGTTTCATTTGCGGAGTTAATGACCCGGTTGAGTAGCGGAGAGTCAACCACCGGAACGGTCGGTTTTCTAGCTGCGACGGATTATGAAGATCCCCTTCCCGCAGCTGCCGTCTGCCCTGACTTATCGCTCATCCCCTCACCGTGGCTCACCGGACAGTTGCCACTGGAAGAAAATTGCGGGGTCCTCTGGGAAGTTGCCAGAGGCTGCCGCTTCAATTGCGCTTTTTGTTACGATGCCAAGGGGCACCAAGGGGTTCGCCCGTTTCCGGAAGAGCGTTTACGTGAAGAGTTGCGACTTTTTGCAAAGCATCAGGTTGCCCAGATCTGGATTCTTGATTCTACCTTTAATGCTCCAGCGGAACGTGGCAAAAAGTTGCTGCAGATGTTGCTTGAACTAGCACCTGAAATCCACTATCACATTGAAGCAAAAGCTGACTTTCTGGATACCGAAACCATTGACCTGCTGGCTCAACTTTCCTGTTCAGTGCAGATTGGTTTGCAATCAGCCACGGCAGAAGTCCTGAAACCACTGCACCGATCGCTGTTTCCGCAACAGATGGAGCAGCGATTACAACAAATGACCGCGGGGGGGATCACCTTTGGCCTGGATCTTATTTATGGACTGCCGGGAGACAATCATGCCGGTTTTGTCGACAGTCTCGACTTTACTTTACGACTACAACCTAACCAGGTTGATATTTTCCCCCTGGCAGTTCTGCCGGGAACAGAGTTATTTGACAAACAGGAAGAATTTGGCATTCAGGGCGAACCTCATCCCCCCTATCTGCTGCGTACAAATAAAACCTATTCCGAGCATGATTTACAAAAAAGTCGCCGCCTGGCAACCGCAACCGATATCTTCTACAACCGTGGCCGGGCGGTCGGTTTCTTTTTACAGCTATGTCACGTCCTGAAACTATCCCCGAGTCATTTTCTTGACCAATTCAGTCACTGGCTCCAGCAACAAAAAGAGATTGCCCCGCAGAAGATACTGGCCGCAGAAAACTGGTCACCAGAGGAAATTCTTTCCCTGCAGCAACGCTATATCGCCGATCAGCTTCGTTCAAATAAGCGCACAAAACTCATCAACGTCGCCCAGGATTTAATCGCTTACCATTTTTTCTGCGCCGAAACAGTATTGGCTGATGACTGCCAACCTGACAGCAATCTTCCGGCAAAAAATCAATGGGGAAAACTACGCTGGAGACTTAACCCCGCAGTTAAAATTCAACATTTTCATTTTGCTTTGGAAGATCTGGAAGTGGTTGGGGGAGAACCTCTGGAAAAAATGTTCAGACAACTCATATCTGAACCGGGGTACGCGATATTCTTGCGCCAACAGGGGGAAGTTATTATTGAATCTCTGGATGAAGATTTTGCCCAACTACTGATCCGGGCAACAACAACGGCAACCATGCGGCAGTTACGAAAAGACCTTGATCTGCCAACGGCGGATGAACTACTGGAATTTGCTGCCACCCAGGGATTATTGCTGCCCGTTGAGCCGGCTTAACCAGGAAGGTTGGTAAAAGGATCAGTCCTGATCAGAAGGAATCATCTACCGGCATCCCCCTTGGTCAGAAGATCGACAAACCCCTGATAGGTCTGACGCTTCCTTTCCGAATGGCCATAGAGAGTTGAAGAAAACAGCGCTGAGGCCGCATGTTCCCCCAACATGGAGAACAGCTGATAATCGATTGATTCCAACTGTTCCTTCTGAATAAAGAGTCGATAAATCGCCAGAAGTCCGATCATCTTCCCGTGAATGATGAGGGGAATCGCAACGATTGGTGCCAGCAAGTCATCAGAGCCTTCGCTGATAGAGCCGGTATAAAAGTAATTTTCCATATCGGCGGCAGTTTTTCCAAGCACCCCCTCACCCAGCGGGATATCAGGAAAACTTTTGTTCTCCTCAAATCCTTCACCGGTTTCAAAATGCAACTGCTCACTGGCTTTATCAAACAGAAATACCGCAAACTTTTCCGCACCGACAAAATTGATAACAACTTCTTTGATAATTTCCAGCGTTTCTTCGCGATCCAAAGTCGAATGGAGGCGGGAAGAGGCAATATAAAGGTTGGTTAGATTGTTATTAACTTCCTCCACCTGAACCAATTGATTGGCAAAATCGAGATTCTCCTGTTCCAACTCACCAATCCGGCGCAATGCATCATCCTGTTCACTACGTAAACGTGAACAATCATCTTCCAGTGTCTGCAGACGGTGGCCGAGCTGCTTATCAACACCCTCTTTTTGTAACTGATCAGATTTTTTACTTCGTACCAAGCGATCAAGAAGGTGTTTACTCTTCTGATCTGGATAGATAAGATAAACACCACAGCCATCCTCACCCGGCCCTGAGTTTCGCTTGATCTTCCCATAGAGAGAAAGAGGCTCGCCATCGGGACTTTCCAGTTTCATTTCCACCGTCGTATTTTCTGCCAATTTAACCGGGGAGTTAAGGCATATACCACTCGATGAGATATCCTTGGTGGTAACAACATGTAACCTGCCACCCTCCTGAAGTTGAATTGGCAGCTTCACTGCAACTCGTTCTGCAGTTCTGCGCTGCACCGTACCGAGTAGACGTTCAACTTTTTCACGCAGATCCTGTTTATTCACTGGCTTGGTGATGTAATCATCGCAACCGGCATCCAGGCAGTTTTGCACCTCCTCCGGTTTTCCTGCCGCAGTAACCATAAGGACTGGTAAAGTTTTCCAAGCAGGATTTTTGCGAATCTGGCGACAAACCTCATCACCATTAATCCCCGGCATATAATAATCAAGCAACAGGACATCCGGCGCAATTTTATCGAGCCGCTGCAGGGTTTCCTCTCCTGAGGATGCGGTCACCAGGTCGTAATCGCAACCTGTCAGATAGGAACGTTCAAGCTCAAGAAACAGATCAACATCGTCAACCAGTAATATCTTTGCCATTACTTAAACTCCTTAAAAAAAGAAAATTAAGCCTACCTGAGAATCCACTAAAAGTAAAGGCTCCTAACGCTAATGCGCAGGAGCCTTTCTAGATCGGAGCTTTTCTTTCTTAAAAGGTTCTTAACTTTTCAAATCAAGCGACTGCAGCCACTTCCTGCAGATAACGTGGACGTTCCACTATAAAATTGACTATTTCATCAACCTCTGGCACCCGGCCAGCAATCCTGACCTGATCATCTATCAGCAGAGCCGGTACCACATAAATACGGTTATCGATCATTTTTCGTGAATCATTGAACTGATGCACCTCAGCTTTAACTCCAAGCTTCTCGAGTGCTTCGCGCACATTTTTCACGGTCCCTTGACAACTTTCAGGATGATCCGGCGTACAAAGAATATCGATTCGCATAATATTTCCCCCTTATTGACGTAGCAATTCAAACTGTTACTATTTCAGTAATAGTTTACACGATTTCAGCGAATTAACAAGTAAATTAGTAGTAAAACTTTAATAGCAGAATATTTTTCTGCATCCATCGTGTCCATTTCTTACTGGGAAACCATCTAATCAACAGCCTTCCAGAGCATCCAGAATGAAATATAAAAAATAATTGTTTAACATCTAAGAATCAGCTGAATTATTCTTGACAGAAATATATAAACGGTATATTGCAATATATATTCGCTACAATCTTCTGAAAGCCGGTTTTTTTCTATAAATATTCCTATCAGCAATATTTATATGGCCGTCTATGAAAAACTTACCAGTTCGATTGCGTAGCACAAGGACACCCTGACGGACACAGTAAAACTCTAAAAACACAAAGTGAGGCAAACAAATGAAAGTACTACTGTTGGGTATGGGCATGCAGGGAAAAGCAGTTGCACATGATCTGGAAAAAAGCTCTCTGGTCAAAGAGATCCTGGTTCTGGATAACGATCTCGATTCGGTCAACAGATATATTACCGAGAAGGGATTCAAGAAGACCACCGCAAAAGCACTGAATGCCGAAAACGAGAGCGAACTGCAAAGAAGTGTCAGCCAGTCGGGTGCCAATCTGGTGATCATGATGCTGCCGGTAGATTTTGGCCTCTGCGTTGCCCGAGCTGCGCTGGATGCGGGGATCCATTTTGTCTCTTCAGGCTATGCCGGAGACCTTGCCCGCATGGATCAGGAGGCAAAAGAAAAAGGGGTCATCATGCTACCGGAAATGGGGCTTGATCCTGGAATCGATCTTATCCTCGGTGGAATTGCCGTGGGGATGCTCGATCAGGTTCATGGCCTCTACTCTTATGGCGGCGGTATGCCGGATGCTGAAGGCAAGGACGACAACCCGCTAAGATACAAAATTTCCTGGTCCTTCGAAGGGGTATTGAAAGCCTACGCCCGCGATGCCGTACTCATCAAAGATGGTGTAACGCTAGATATCCCGGGAAGCGATATTTTCAAGCCAGAAAACACCCATATGGTCGATATTCCGACCTTGGGACCGATGGATGCCTATCTCAATGGCAATGCCGCGACATTCATAGAACCCTTCGGACTCGATAAAACGATTCGTCACATGGGACGCTTTGCGCTGCGCTGGCCGGGGCACTGCAACTTCTGGAATGTCATGGCTGGATTGGATCTACTCTCTGGTGAAACCGATGGCACGCTGCCGATCTCCCCGCGCGACTTTCTCCTCAAAACCCTCTCTCCCCAGCTACAGTATGGCTCGGACGATAAAGATATCGTTATTATCAGGGTTGAGGCCTGGGGCAAAAAAGATGGGGTTGGCAAGCGAGTCATATGGGATCTTATTGACAGCCGGGACCTCGAAACCGGGCTTTTTGCCATGAACCGCACGGTTGGCTACACCGCCGCCATAGCTGCCAGAATGATTCTGTCCGGAAAAATCAACACCGCCGGAGTTCTCTCACCGATAACTGATGTTCCCGTAGAAGATTTTTTAAAGGAACTTGAACTGGTTGGCATCCGTTCACAGTGCGTGGTTGAAGATATTGATCTCGACCAGTATAAACCAGCCACAACACCTGTGGCATAGATCCGAACTCTGTCAATATCGCAGAGAGATGGAACGGGAGTAAAAAAATGAAAGCTATGGTGCTGGGAATGGGTCTGCAGGGTAAGGCGGTCATCCATGATCTTGAACAGAGTGATTTAATCAGCGGGATTTTTGCCGCCGACATCAACCTCGACAACGCCAAAGCGTATCTGGAGCGGATGGGATATAGCAAAACAGAAGTTCTCAAACTGGATGTTTCCCAAGATAAAGACC
>JAGGWI010000162.1 GCA_021157505.1 Desulfuromusa sp.
TCCCCGAAACCATCGGTGAAATCAGCTTATCGAGTGCCTCACTTCCGAGTCGACGCCGACCAAATTCAGCAAGGGTTTCGTCACTATCGCTCCGACGTTTCGGAATCACCATTTCACCGGCAAGGCGGAATTTACCGGGCCAGGAGATCAACTTTGACTTAAAAAAAGCTGGCCCATTTTCGGGCATCTGGTGGAGAATTTTCTCGGAATAGATAAATCTTTTGCGAGCATTATCATCGGATCGCAGCAGTTGCTGACTTATCTGCAACTGTTTACACAGATCAAGGGTCATTGGCTTGTTATCGAGAAACCCGTTTGGCCCCCACTCACAAAGGAAGCCATCTTCCTTGATCGAAAGAATTTTCCCACCGATTCGTGACTCTTTTTCAACCACCACAATTTCAACTTCAAATCCACTCTGGGTGCTTTGTTGTTCAATGGCATAAGCGGTTGCCAGTCCGGAAATTCCTGCGCCAATGATAGCAATACGGGTCATAGTGACTCCTGTAAAAAAAGAAAGGGGGGGTAAATTGACTTGGCATCCTAGCTTGTCATTCTAAGGAGGTCAAGCCGACAGAATCCCATATTTTTTTCGCAAAATGCCTTCTTGACGCTGCATAAAACGGCTCCTATAGTAGTGAGTTGAACACTCTAAAAAAACAGGGGCAAAAATATGGCAGAAGACTATTATTCAGTATTGGGCGTGACACGAAATGATGACGCCGCAAAAATAAAAAAAGTCTATCGAAAACTGGCACAGAAGTATCATCCTGATAAAAATCCGGATGATAAACAAGCCGAAGAAAAATTCAAACAGATTACCGAAGCGTATGCCGTTTTATCAGACACAGAAAAACGGCAACAATACGATCAGTATGGTGAAGCCGGATTTCACCAGCGTTTTAGCCAGGAAGATATTTTCCGCAATATGAATGTAGGCGATATCTTCGGCGGTTTTGGTGGCGGCAGTGGAGAGGATATTTTCAGTCAGTTATTTGGTGGCGGCGGTCGTGGCCGTTCCCCCAGACCTCCAGCTAAAGGGCAGGATTATTCGATGCAGGTCAGCATCCCCTTCCGACTGGCAGTACAGGGTGGGGAAAGACGCATCGACTACCAGAGTTCTGGCAAGGTGGAACAGATCAAGGTACAGATTCCGGCAGGGATTGAAAAAGGGGCTAAATTGCGAGTTGCGGGCAAAGGGGGAACTAGCCCGACTGGCGGATCCCCCGGTGATCTCTATCTACAGATTGATATCGAACCCGATCCAACCTTTACCCGTGATGGCCGCGACCTTCTGGTCAAAGCGAAGATTCCTTACAGCGGCATTTGCCTGGGAACCTCGATTGAAGTTCCAACTCTCGATACTCCCAAGCGGGTCAAGGTTCCAGCCGGAATGCAACCGGGTCAGAAAATCAGACTCCGGGGTTATGGTGTGGCTGCTTCAGCAAGAAACCCCGCAGGGGATCTGTATGCAATCATCGAGGTTGTCGTTCCCAACAGTCTGACCTCTGAACAAAAAGAGTTACTAGAACAGCTCAAAGCAGTTGATCTTTGATGGCGTCGAAAGAAGTCCGCCCTACGGTGTTACAACGTTTTTATTGCGAGGGCATTAATCTTTTGACATAGCTATTCAGCTTGCAGATAAATTGATCTACAGGCTATAATGCCGCCAATTTATCAAACCCGTATTTCGTCATCCACAAAGGGTAACTGTGACTGAACGTAACTGTAGCAGCAATTTTAGATTGATTTTTGTCATAACAGGATTCCTGCTGTTTTGCACTGGGCTATCCTCCGCCTTTGGTAGTCTGTTACCAGAAAATCGGGTCTACAATCCAGAGATCAGGGTTGACAGTTGCCACCTGGTTGCCGATCAGGAGAAACAGATTGCCTGCTGTCAGAGCAGATCCTGCCATCAGTCTGTGCCACAAAAACGTGATCTTGATAGTCCTGAATACCACTCTCAGCATAAAGTTTCGCACTCTCTTGTTCATGAATCACGCCCTCTGCTACCCAAATTGAAGAGCGGCAAACCTTTTATAATTAACCACCCCCCTCTATCACAAATATTCTCCCGGACAAGAAATTCCCTGGTCCCCCTGCAGTCCCTTCACAGTCTGCGTACCATTGTTCTGCTGAATTAAAATTCTCCACGCTACAACCGGTTGACGTCAGCCACTATCACTGGCTATATTGACCAAATCTGTCATCTATTCTGACAGACCAACATCAGGAGACTTTTACTTTGACTGAGACAAAAAAATCAGTGACTGATCGTACTTGGGATATCCTCTGTTCCTTAAAACTTGCCATTATACTGGTACTGTTGATTGCCCTGACTTCCATTATCGGCACAATTATTCAGCAGAATGCCCCGGCAGCAGATTATATTCGCGAATACGGCCAGGCAAATTACGAACTGTTTAAAAGACTGCAGTTCATTGACATGTACCATTCCACTTGGTTTATCGGACTTCTGGCCCTATTCAGTGTTAACCTGATCTGTTGTTCGATAAAGAATTTTCCCCGCGTCTGGAAGTTTGTTAAGGAACCAACTCTGGTTGCCGGTTCCGGTATTTTTAAAAATTCAGCAACCCGGGCTGAATTCAGTTGTAAAGGGTCAAAGCAACAGGTTGCGGAGCAAATTGCAACACTGCTAAAGGGTGAGTTTTCTAAACCCATCCGCACCGATAAAGATGACAAGATCTATCTGTTTGCACAAAAAGGGATCTATTCCCGGTTCGGGGCTTACATCACTCACCTGTCAATTCTGATCATTATGGCGGGAGCGGTGATTGGCAATGTATGGGGCTACAAAGCCTATGTCAATATTGTCGAAGGAAGCTCGATAGATCAGGTTCGCCCCCGCGATGGAACCGCACCAATTGATCTTGGCTTTACCGTTCGCTGTGATGATTTTGATGTCAGTTACTACCCTAACAGTAACCGGCCGAAAGATTACAACAGTGACCTGGTCATCCTCGAAAATGGTCAGGAAATTTTGCATAAACGGATTGAAGTCAACGATCCCCTGACCTACAAGGGGATTAAATTCTACCAGTCCAGTTATGGCTCTGCGGGAAACGCCTTTTTTAAAATACAAGCCACTGAGAATGCAACCGGCAAAGTTCTGGAGTTGAAAGCCTTTCAGGGAAGACCTGCTCAACTACCGAATGGCTACTCTTTTGCCGTGACCAATTTCACTGAAAATGATCGAAATTTTGGTCCTGCAATGCAATTACACGTCAATACTCCTGACGGCAAAAATGGGAAACCCTTTGTCGTCTGGCAGAATCACCCCAAACTGGATGTCAAACGTAGCGGCATCTTCAGCTTTGCCCTGCTCGGTTTTGAACAACCACAATATACCGGGCTTCAGGTCGCCAAAGATCCCGGTGTCAATATTGTCTGGGCAGGCTGTTTCCTGATTGTTTTCGGTTCTTTAACCGCCTTTTTCTTCTCCCATAAACGAATTTGGGTTTGCCTGGAAGATAATGGCAAAAAAACCAAAGTCCTGATGGCTGGCAATGCACACCGCAACCAACCGGGCTTTTCAATGGCTTTCGATGAGTTACAGCAAAAAATAGAGGCGGCTGTCAAAAATGAATCCCCAAAGAAGGAGGGATAACTAATGGATAGTGGACAATTATTCAATATCACCACCATTGCCTATTTTGCCGCAATGGTTCTGTTCTTTGCCTATATTGCGACAAAAAATAAAATCGTCGCACTGGTTGCAACCCTGAGCTCCCTCGCCGGTTTTCTGATCCAGACAACCGCCCTGGGATTGCGCTGGTATGAATCATATCAGGTTCTGGGCGCAGATGGTCGCGCACCCTTGACCAACCTGTACGAATCGGTGGTCTTTTTTGCCTGGTCAATTTTATTGATTTATTTAGTGATGGACTGGAAATACAAACAACGCACAATTGGCGCCTTTGTTCTCCCTATTGCTCTGTTCAGTATGCTCTGGGCACAGATGAGTCTACATTCCTCAATTGAGCCACTGGTTCCTGCCTTACAGAGCAACTGGCTGACCTACCACGTCATCACCTGTTTTCTCGGCTACGCCGGATTTGCCTTTTCTTTCGGGGTCTCGATCATGTACCTGCTTAAAATCGGCAAAGAGGAAAAACACCAGGGAGACAAACCGATGGGAGGAATCCTTGGAATGTTCCCGCCAACCAGGGTTCTGGACGACATGAATTACAAGGGGATCATGATCGGCTTCCCGCTGTTGACACTGGGAATCGTCACCGGCGCCGCATGGGCCTACTACGCCTGGGGAACCTATTGGAGCTGGGATCCGAAAGAGACCTGGAGTCTGATCGTCTGGTTCCTTTACGCGGCATTCCTCCACGCCCGTTTCACCCGTGGCTGGGTTGGACGTCGTGCTGCCTGGCTGTCGGTGTTCGGTTTTGCCGCAACCCTGTTCTGTTATCTGGGAGTCAATCTGGTACTTTCGGGGTTACACTCTTACGGAAGTGGTTAAACTGAATTGAGTTAGAAACAAAAAAGGGTGCTTCCTTATGGGAGCACCCTTTTTTACTTTTTGGTAAGGTAAAATCTCAGCAGAACTATCTTGACAATTTTGACGTTGAGAGAACCGATCACCATTAAGAAGCAATATAATGGCGATATCAAACACAATGAAGCGTGAAATTTCTCCGACACATATTTTTGGATATCCCCGGCTCCGGCTCAGAGTTTACACTCCGTCCTGGAGCTTTTCGAGTAGCAAACACAGATCCTGACGCACAGATTCATGAGTGTACAAATCTGTAGGGTTTGGCTCCTGACCTGCCCGCTGAAACAGAGGGCGCTCATAATACATTTCTCCCCATCGCACATCCACCTGGCGCACGAATTCACGCAACGCATAATCACTGGCCAATATGGTATCGATCATCTCACGTAGCGCATTGAGGGGTTGTTGCAGAGGTCTCGCTACCAACAGCTGGTTGCATCGTACCTGGCGGCGCAATATTGACTTCAATGCCCCCGAAGGGTCTGAGGTCTGTTGGTCGATCCATTGTGTCAACAGGATGATAGCTTGCTCTTGCTGTGAAACGGGCGATTCCCCTTTCATCAGTCCACTACCGGCGCGGCCTATAGCACTTGCCACGTTGAATTTTTGCTGCGCCCTTATTTCACGTTGCACCTCATCGGTGCTTGGATCTTGCTCCTTACTCTTACTCATCTTGGCGCTCCCACGCTGGCTACAGGTCAAAATAGTCCGGCTACTTCGCCACAATTTATCCCAATATGCCCTCCCCCTTACTTCACTGTGGGGTCATATTCAATAATCTTTATCCGGGACACCTAATCGGGACACCCATTTCTGGATGACCCCAACTCGAACTCGAACATACAGTCCCAACGATTAATTCAACCCCAGACCAACCACCAGTCCGACAGCAATCCCCAAACCGACAAACATCGATCCGACAACAATACCAACGGCGACATTCCCCTCGCCTAACTGCCTGGATGTGTCAAACGGTGTAATCCAATCGAGTATTTTGTACCCCAGCACCATAAACAAAATGGTCAGTAGAGCGCCTAAAATCGCGTAAGTAAAATTTGCGGCAACGATAACTAATTCCATGTTTCACTCCTATTTCAATATCCGTTTGATCGATTTGATTTTTGTTACATAGCCCAGTGTCTCTTTACTATGTTTACCGGTAACAGTCGGCAACGTCTGTTCTATCGAACTCCATAAATCAGGGTTTAACCCTGAACGTTCAGCCCGTTTTTGCGCCTTGATGATATTCCCCTTGCCCGCATTATAAGCGCCAAAGGTGAAATCGAGGCGGTCCTGAAAAGGACGCTCGGCCTTGAATAAATTCCAGATAGAACGGTTATAGGATATGCCGGCAGCAATATTCCACTTGGGGCTGTTACCGCCGCCCTTAATATACCTGTTGCGTTTGATGATCTCTTTATATGTAGTAGGCATGATCTGCATAAGACCGACTGCACCGACGTATGATTTTGCATCTTTTTTAAGACCCGATTCAGCTATTGCCTGCGCCTTAAAATGATGCCAGTTGAAAGCCGGGCCGAAATTATGTTTGGTGTATTTTGAGAAGTAATGATCATAACTGGTGACGTCATTGTAGTGGCGAAAGTCCTCACCATAAGCCGTCGAGCTTATGATCAAAAACATGCAGAGTATGAGTCTTGTCACGCCATTGTCTCTCTGGAGAATCAGGGTAGAAGGATTGATATAAATAAGTGCAAATTTAGCCTGCACATTATAGTCATGTCTGCAACGCAATAGCATAGAGGTGGGCAAAACAACTGTCAACTGACAAAGGGTTTCTAAAAGGACAGAGGAAAACTAGAAAACTAGGGACACTCCCCATTAGAAAACTAGGGACACTCCCCATATTTACTTGCACCTGTCCCGCCAGCTAGCGTATTATCCACTCATGCCAAGAATCGCCCGTATCATTGCCCCCGGCTATCCCCACCATGTCACCCAGCGTGGCAATAATCGTGCTACGGTATTCTTCGACGATGAAGATCGGCAGACCTATCTCGATATATTTGCAAATTATGCTGAGAAGCACTCTTTACA
>JAGGWI010000187.1 GCA_021157505.1 Desulfuromusa sp.
CGCTGTCGCAACCGATCAAGGAACCAGCGACGAAACTGATCTGCGTCAAAAATACCATGCAGATAGGTTCCCCAGATATGCTCACACCCGGCACGACAACCACCAATCTCCTCCCCATCTTCACGGGAAATCAACGGCTTAAGGTTTTCTCCACGACTGGTTCCGTGGTGTATTTCATAACCTACAACCGTTTCGCCGGATGGTAAATGGGTTGCCCGGCAACGGGTCATGGTCTTATCGGGTTGCAGAGTCGTTGACAGCGGCAACAGACCGAGCCCCTGACAATTTTCACCGGAAGATTCAATCCCGTGTGGATCAGCAATTTCATCCCCCATAAATTGGTAGCCACCACAGATACCAACAATCTCCGTTGCCCCGGTTTCAGCCAACTGGCGGATCGCTGCAGCCAAACCCGAGGTCATTAAATAGTCGAGATCAGTGATCACATTTTTTGTTCCCGGCAGGATAACCGCGTCCGGTTGCCCCAGTTCGGCAACCTGACACACCCGGCGCAGGTGGACATCAGCCTCAATCCGTAGAGCATCAACATCGGTAAAATTGGAGATGTGGGGCAGGTCGATCAGGGCTATATCAAGAGTCTCGCTCCCCGGTTTATTGCTATCAAGAACGCCATCCTTAAAATCGACCGAATCTTCCTCGGGCAGACCGAGATTCTGAAGGTAGGGAACAATGCCAAAAAAGGGTTTCCCGGTGCGTAGAGTTGTTTGCTCTAAAGCATCACCAAGAAGAGTCTTATCACCACGGAAACGGTTGATGACAAACCCACTCACCTGGCTTCTCTCCCATTCATTAAGCAGTTCCAGCGTGCCGACAAAGGAAGCAAACACCCCGCCACGATCAATATCCCCAACCAAGAGAACTTTTGCAGCGGCATGGCGTGCCATGTTCATATTGACAATATCGCGCGATTTCAGATTGATTTCAGCCGGACTCCCCGCCCCTTCGAGAACCATCACCTGATGTTCCGCTGCGAGGCTGTCGTAACACTGCTGAACCTGGGTAAAAATCTCCCCGCGCCGCTCAGCGTAAATCCTAAAATCCATCGTTTCCAGAACCTTACCGCAAACAATCACCTGTGAAGCGACGGAACTACTTGGTTTAAGGAGGACCGGATTCATCCTGACATCGGCATCGAGACGACAGGCTTGCGCTTGCAGCAGCTGTGCTCGACCCATTTCACCCCCCTGGGAGGTGATGCCCGAATTAAGCGACATGTTCTGTGCCTTGAATGGTGCAACAGAAACGCCATCCTGATGGAGAATGCGACACAGGGCGGCAGTCAAAATAGACTTTCCAGCATTGGAGCCGGTCCCCTGAAACATGATCGCCGGGGTGCTGTCCTTTTTCAACTGAACCGTGGTCAGGTTAAAGCACTGACGCAATTCTTCAACCAAACGTTGCTGCTCTACTGACGGCCGAATTGCAATCCGGAAATAGCAACTCATAAGGCCTGGAAAATTATCACAGACACGTATTATTATCCCTTTTTTCAATAGTTTATCAGCTACTTGCTGAGAAGTTACTTTAGTATTAACAAGTTTCACCAGAAGAAAATTAGCGTCACTGGAAAGGGGGGATAAGGGAGGAATTGCCTTTAGTTGCTCAAAAAGTTTATGGCGCTGCTGCTTGATATAATTTCGACTCTGCAGAAGAAAATCATGATCCTGTAACGCCCGAATTCCCACTGCTTGAGCCAGACTGTTGACCGACCAATTGGGACGTAACTGCCGCATAGCAGTAACAATTTTTTTATCAGCCAGAGCATAACCGAGGCGTAAACCGGGAATCCCCCACCCTTTGGTCATCGATTGAATAATGATCAGATTTGCAGGCCGTTGCTGCCGCAAAGATTGTTGCGGATCAGAGAGGTCAATGAAAGATTCGTCAATAATAAAATAGTTTTCCGGGTGATCCAGAATCACTTGCCGTAATAATCGGGGATCGCACAGTTTCCCGGTAGGATTGTTGGGATGACCCAAAATAACCAAATGATCCTCGGTCAATCTTGCCGCCAATTGATCCAGGTTGAGCTGAAAATCATCCTCCTGACGAAGTGGCAAATAGTCAACCGGCAAACCAGTCGCTGCTGCTAAACTGACATAATCACCATAACTGGGAACTGGAACCAGCAGCCGTTGCTGGGGTAAAACCTGCGGCAGCAGAAAAAGGAGTTCACTGGCCCCATTACCAACGATCACTTCTGCAGGATCAATCTGGTGCCGGTCTGCCAGTGCCCTGACCATTTCTTCTGCTTCAGGGTCAGGATAATGGACCAGGGTACTGATCTGAGAGCTGATCAGAGGGCGCAACCATTCCGGGAATCCAAAGGGGTTGATACTGGCAGAGAAATCGAGTAACTCCTCTACCGGTAATCCGCTGATTTGACTGGCATGGCTTAAATTACCGCCGTGTTTTTGTACCAGATTCATGACAGTAACCCCTGCTGGGCAAGAATAATGACACAAAGTGGTGGCAATAACTCCATCAACTCGCAGGTTGCCCCCAGAGTGTCACCGGTAAACCCACCAATTTTACGCAAGCTGTAATGACCGAGCAGCCAGAGACTAAGACTGAAAATGGCAACGACAGCTAATCCTGCGCCGCCCAGTAATGAGAGAGTAACAACAAACAGCATCCCCAGGACTATCCCAAAGCGGGACCAGCTGAAATTGTTGGCAGTAAAAGCCGCAGTCCCCTCCTGACGGGCATAGGGGAGCCAACTGCTGACCACCACAATGGAACAGCGCCCGACAAAGGGGATCAACAAAATGACCTGCCAGCGCCAAGCGTCCGGCAGTGAAATGAGCAGCATCAATTTAAGCAGCAAAACCAGAACCAGCGCTGTCACCCCCATCGGTCCTGAACGGCTGTCCTTCATGATTTCCAACATCTTCTCACGGCCACGGCTACTGAAAAAAGCATCGGCGCTATCAGCAAGCCCATCCAGATGCAGGGCACCAGAAACCGCAATCATCACCAGCAATAACAGCACACTCGCAACCGGGACCGGTAACAGCCAACGAAAGATAAGATCCGCAGCCACCATCACTAAGCCGATCAGTAGTCCCACCAGCGGATACCATTCAGGACTTTTGTGAAAGGCTGATTCATCACCACACCAGGACTCTGGAACCGGGACAATGGTGAGGAATCGCACTGCGGAAAAGAATGATTCTGATCTCATTTTGCCTCAGATACAGCAGCTTCGCTGAATGTCGCCATTTCGGTTAAAATACCTACCGCCCCGTCGACCAGATTCATGGCAACAGCCGCACCGGTCCCCTCTCCAAGACGAAACTGCAGATCGAGAAGCGGTTCTTTTCCCAGATCAGCAAGTGCAGCGACCTGCCCCTTTTCAACGCTGCGGTGTGCTGCAATCATATATTCCACACTTTTCGGCGCCAAACGACCGGCCAACAAAGCTCCAACAGTGGAGATGAATCCATCAATCACTATCGGCTTACCTGCTGCTGCTGCACCCAGAATCAATCCAGCAATCCCGGCAATTTCAAACCCACCAACCTTACTCAATACGTCAATCGGATCGGCAGGATCCGGTTGATTGAGGGCAAGAGCCTTTTCAAGGATAATAATTTTATTTTCCAGTTGAGCATCATTCAACCCGGTTCCACGTCCGACCACCTCGGCAACCGGAAGCTGACAGAAGGTTGCAACCATCGCACTACTTGGTGAGGTGTTGCCGATTCCCATATCTCCGGTACCAAATAGATCGGTAGAATCTGCGATTTCATCAGCTACACGGATGCCAGCCTCAATCGCCTCAATCGCCTGCTCCCGACTCATCGCTGCCCCAACTGCAAAGTTGGCGGTTCCGGGGGCTATTTTTTGATCGATAATGTTGCCCCTCTTTGCCAGTTCAGTGAGATCACCTGCAACCCCCATATCGACAATTTTAACGGCTGCTCCCGCCTGTTTTGCCAGGACATTGATCCCGGCAAAGCCATTAACAAAACCCCGCACCATCTCCACTGTGACCTCTTTGGGAAAAAGGCTCACCCCCGCCGCCGTGATGCCATGATCAGCCGCCATAATAACGATAGTTTTACGCTTGACAGAGGGACGGACAGTGCCACAGATACCGGCTAAATCCAGTGCCAGATCCATCATCCGCCCTAACGCCCAGTGGGGCATAATCAGCTGATCCAGACGTTCCTTTGCCTGTGCCCGGATAGCCTCATCCTGACCTTTAATTGCGTTGATAGTTTTATTCAAGAGATCCATATTCACTTCGGTACTGTTCCTTTCATCACAAGGGGGATACCGGAAACGACAAAAACAGCCTCGTCGGCCAGTTTTGCAATCGTCTGGTTACACCGCCCCAGACAGTCCCGATAATGGCGTGAGATGGCATCAGCAGGAACCAGACCCATCCCCAGTTCATTGGTAACAAAAATAATCGTCTGCCCCCGCTGTCGACAAACATTGACCAGCTCGGTACAACAATCACTGATTTGTTGCTCGCTCAGGGAGTCCCCCTTTTTTTCTGCTTCGTAGAGGAGATTGTTAATCCACAGAGTCAAACAATCAATCAGAAGAACATCAAAATCCCCCAATCGATCAATTGCTGCACTCAAATCAAGGGGAGCTTCAATGGTTTTCCACCCCTTACCTGCCCGCTGCTGTTGATGCAGCTTAATCCGACCCTCCATCTCATCATCTATCTGCGGACAGGTTGCCAGATAAGCACGACAACCCGGAAAACTTTCAGCAAGCTCCTGAGCATAGGCACTTTTACCGCTGCGGCAACCACCACTGATAAAGATCAACCGGTTAGCAGCATTTGTTTTAGACTTTGGCATGAGGTGATCCGATAAAATCAACCAATTGAAATTAAAAAATCCCGGAGCCTGCAACTGAGGCTTCGGGATACCGTTTATTATCCATAAAAATATCTGCTCGGGTTCTTACTCCACGAAGTTCAAGCAGGGTGGCTCAATAGAGGTGAAGTATCTGACTTGCAAAGAATAACTCTGCTTACAGTGGCGGGTCCGTGACGGATTCACACCGTCTTCCTTTCCTCCTATGCCTTTTATGCTGTTGATTAGAAGCCAAAAGAAATAGTTCTGCAAGTAAAAAATAATTAACCTAGGAGGTTGTCGGACTATACGGACTGAAGCGAAAATTCGGAGGTTTGAGAACAGTTTTTAGCTCGTTTGCAGGCCCATAGCCATAGCTATGGGGCAAAAAGGAGCTAAAGAATGGGCCAAACAAACGGATTTGCAGCCAGTTCATGGATAGTCCGACAACCTCCTAGCAGCCTGTTGATGTGAAAAACAGTATTTTCCAGGCTACTGATATTGTTAGAAAAATCTACATTCTACATTCGAAACAGCGCCAGCGAAGAAATTGTCTGATAAAAAAAGTTGCAGGATTCTATTCCACAGCGTAGCATCCCGCTCCATAATCATCCTGAGTTTAAATAATAGTAACTTTATGGCAATAGATAGATAAAGGATCTACACATGGGAACCCTCCCGATATTATTGAAAAACCAAGATATTTTATTACTTGGCGGTGGTGTAGTAGCACTACAAAAAGCCAGAGTTCTGGTAAAAAATAATATTATATTTACCCTGATTGCTGCTGAAATTTGTCCAGAAATAAAACGATTAGGAATCACTATTCACCAGCAGAAACTCACCGAAAACAACCTAAAAGATGCGACAATTATTGTCGATGCCACCGGCAGTACTGAAGTTACAGATTTAGTTCTTAAGGAGAAAAAGCACCGTTTTCTCCTCTACAACTGTGTCGACCAGCCTGCTCTTTGTGACTTCTATTTTTCGTCTCTACTTAACTATGGGAACTTGAAGATTGCAGTTTCCACTGATGGCTGCAGTCCTGCCATAGGACAGATTGTCAGGGATAAGATTGCCACCATTATTCCTGAAAAGATTGAAACGTTACTTGAAGAAACCGGGCGGAATCGAGACCGGGGAATCATCAATACGGTAGAGACAAAAGAGCAGTGTCAAAAACTCCTTTCCACCGTCTATCTTATCGGTTGTGGTCCCGGAGATATTGATCTCCTGACCCTGAAAGCCTATCGAACTATCCAACAAATTGATGTGGTTCTCTATGACCAACTGGTCACTCAGGAAATTCTTGATCTGGTTCCACAACATGCACAACGGATCTCAGTGGGAAAACAAAAAGGTGAGCACAGTTTTCGTCAAGAACAGATTAATGAAATGATCTATGAACAGGCGAAATCAGGTTCAAAAATAGCCCGGTTGAAAAGCGGGGATCCCTATATTTTTGGACGAGGTGCCGAAGAGGCGGAATATCTCATCAAACGGGGGGTTCGGGTTGAAGTTATCAATGGCCTCAGCTCAGCAATTGCCGGTCCAAGCTGTGCCGGGATTCCACCAACAGCACGTGGCTACGCGACAAACATGTCTGTTGTTTCAGCCCATCTAGCCGGCAATAAAATCAATACCGACTGGCTGCCGCTGTTGCAGATTCCAAATCATACCACCATCGTTTTAATGGGGCTCAGCTTTGCGACACAAATCTCCGCAAAAGCCCTGAAATCTGGAGCCGACAAGGCAACTCCCGTCGCAATCATTTCCAATGCGTCCCGACCTGATCAACAGACCATTATTACCGATCTGGAACATCTACCGACCGCTGCTTCAGGGGCACAGAGACCCGCAATTCTGGTGATCGGCAATGTTGTTAACTTACACCAGATATTGCAGAATCAATAAAGGGGAAGGAAAATACGGAAGAGTAAAAATTGTAACTCTACACGATCATTTATCGCTCTTAAAATCATTCAACCGGGTCACATAGGGGCAGTCATCTGGTAAAATTCCCGTTGGGATTAATTCCGGGGTTAAGTGAGCACATTCGGGATTCAGTTCAGAGCGTTGCTCATAGATTCTGCAACGTTTGGTCTCCAGATCGAGATACTGACAGGGTGTATTGCTAAAAAAAATCTTGCCGCGATATTCATATTTTTCATAACAACAACGACCACAGTGGTCACAGATTTCTTCCCATATCACAGAACCTGTCAGTAAGTTTTCCTTGCTTTCATCCATTCTCAACCTCACTACCCATATAAATCCGAACTTTCATCTCATACCATAGCAACAACTGTTGATTGACAATATTTAAAAATGACCCTACTTTGATTCAATTAGAATTGGTCTTATCGGGAGAACATATATGCGCATCATGATTATCCTCTCCGCCCTGTTGATGCAACTCTGTCTGGGAGCAACGTACTCCTGGTCTGTTTACGTACAGCACCTGAAAACGTTGGTTGGTATAACCCAGATACAGGCACAGATCCCTTTTTCTATATTTTATTTTGTTTTCCCCCTGACAATGATTTTTTCGGGGACTTTAATCGATAAATTTGGGCCAAGACTCGCGGCTATCAGTGGCGGCCTCCTATTCGGTAGTGGCTGGATCGTTTCTTCATTTGGCATTAATAATTTCACCTGGACGATTCTTGGAAATGGTGTCATTGCCGGAATTGGTGCCGGAATCGCCTATATCGTCCCCATCTCAACCTGCATTAAATGGTTCCCCAACAATAAAGGACTGGTCACCGGTGTTGCCGTTGCCGGATTTGGTGGTGGAGCCGCACTGGTCAGCAGCGTTTCCGGATACCTGCTGCAACTCAATTTCACCCCCTTTACCCTGTTTGGCTATTTAGGTTGGGCTTTTATTATTCTGATTGTTTTTTCAGGTCTCTTCATGCAGAACCCTCCTGACTATTCAAAAGCGGATACAATTCAACTTGGTTTTCGTGAAGTCCTTACCGATAGACGTTTCATCATTCTCTATTTTGCCATGTTCACCGGGTTAGCAGCGGGCTTTGCTATCAATGCCAATATCAAGGAATTCTACCAATCTGCAACCCTGATGACCGGCGTCACTGCCGTCTCCTTCTTTGCGATTGCCAATGCTATTGGCAGAGTTGTCTGGGGAGGGATATTTGATCGCTTCAATAGCCGTAACGTTATTCAACTCAACCTCTTAGCTCAGGCCCTTCTTCTGTTTGCATCCCCGTACATTGTAAATTCACCCATTGGATTGCAGCTGTTTGCAGCGATAGCAGGTTTCAATTATGGTGGCGTTCTGGTTATTTATGCCGGGTCTGTTGCCAGAATCTGGGGGGCAGAGAAAGTTGGCTCTATTTATGGCTGGTTATTTTCGGCAAACATCCCCGGAGCCATTGCTCCCCTTTTTGCTGGCTACTTCTATGATATGACCGGCAGCTTTATGATTCCGATGTATATTATTGCTGCCATTATCCTTACTGCCATCGTCGTCCTTAATTTCAACAGAAATAGTCTTGTGACCTGAAAAATAGTAATAAAAAAGTTGACTGAACAATAAAACTTCGCTATTAGTATGCGTTCGAAATCAGAATCAAAGTATCAGTTCAGGAGGAATAAAAATATGCAGTGCCAAACGGTTCTCGCCGGTACCGAATGTAGTTTCTGGAAAAAGTCAGGTTGCAGTGCCCCTAACGGCAGTTGCCAGGTTATTGTTGAAGAATGTCAAGGGTGTAACCGAATCGTCAAAGGGAGCATCGGTGATGTCTGCACCGCCTATCCTGACCCCGCCGCAAAATGGGCCAATGGTTTATGTAATTTTGCGACCCACAAGAAGATTGATCTGAAGACTGATGATGTCAAAGTCAACCCACTGAAAGCCGCCAAACGTGCCGCTGCCGGTAAATAAATAGATCAACTGAACTTCTCAAATAATAAAAGGGCTGTCGAGATTCTCGCCAGCCCTTTTATTTTATTCTTTTTCAGTCGCCTGCTGTGATCTACCGATAGAGGCAATCAGATCTCCCGTTTGAAAAACCAGGTCAGCAGAGGGATTGGCGATAAAATTTCCTTCGCGCAGCACCCCGACAACGGATGCTCCTGTGCTCTGTCGAACATCAAGTTGACGCAGACTGCAACCGACCGAGGAACTCTCTTCATCTAACTCTTCCCAACTTAATTCGAGCAGATCGCGCGCTTTTTGTAGCAGGCGGACATTGTCCAGATCAGCCTGATCATCAGATAGCTGCTGATAATGATCCCGACGGGCAGCATCGGTAAATTTCTGAATAACGGGTACAGAAACATTTAGATTCAGCAGAACCTGCCGCGCAATTTCCAGACCCGCTTCCAGTTCCGGGCGAATAACCATATATACGCCATCGGCATAAAGAGCCTTCATCTGCTCAGCTCCAACTGAACGAACAACTATATCTAAATCAGGATAATGTTGCCGGGTAAAGTGAACGATCGCTTCTGTCGTCATGATATGGGGAATAGTAATCAGTAATTGTCTCGCATCAGCAAGGTTTGCCGCTTCCAGCACCACCGGTTGAGCAGCATCACCATAGATCGCTGGATAACCATGCTGTTTATACTCATCAATGTTGCGGTGCGCCAGATCGATAATAACAAAGGGGACATCTAGCTGCGCCAGAATATATGCTACGTGCTGACCAACCCGGCCACCACCTGCGATCACAATATGCCCGTGTAAACCACTTTGTGGGATATTGATTGTTTCCAAAAGTTCTTTTTTAAAATAGCGCTGTTTCAAACCGTAGAGTGGCACTGTCAGGGATGAAACCAGAGGTGTAAGCAACATACTGATAATTGTCGCGGTTAAAACATAGGAATATTGCTCCAGGTTGAGGAAGCCCCCCTCTAGTCCAACCCGACCCAGGACAAAGGAAAATTCGCCAATCTGAAACATCCCCAAACCAACAGCCAGAGGAATAACATTACCATAGCCAAAACTGCGAACAATTCCAGCCATAATTAAGCTTTTGCCGATTGCTACCAGCAACACCAATTGCAGAATACCTGACCAGTGTTCCAATAGAAAAGCTGGATTCAGAAGCATACCGACCGAGGTGAAGAACAGGAGCCCAAAAAGGTCCCGCAATGGAATGATATCGCTTAAAGCTTGATGCCCATAATCAGATTCACTCAACACCATACCAGCGATAAAAGCACCGAAAGCAAAAGAGAGGCCGAGCAGATAAGTTGCGTAACCGATTCCCAGTCCAATCGCAATGACTGTCAGGAGAAACAGTTCACGGGAATTCCAGTGGGCAATAACGGCAAGCAGTCGCGGCAACAATCGGGTTCCAAGCACCAACATGACCGCTAAAAAAACCACCGATTTAAGCAGGGCAATAGCTAGAACGGGTAAGCCTGCTGCAGGGTTGGATAATTGTGGCAGAAGAATCAACAACATGACAACAGCCAGATCCTGAACAATCAGGATACCAACCATCACCCGACTCGACAGTGTCCCTATCATCCCCTGAGCCATCAGGGTTTTCAGGATCACCATGGTACTGGAAAGGGAAATGAGACCGCCAAGCCAGAGGGATGGCCCGTTTTCCCAGCCAAGCCAACCGCCAATCAGGTAACCATAACCAATCGTCAATAAAATCTGAATCGAACCACCGATCAGCGCAACATATTTAACCGGCTTTAAATCCCGCAGTGAAAATTCCAACCCCAGGGCAAACAGCAACAGGGCGACCCCAATTTCCGCAAGTTTTTCAACGACATGGGGATCAGAAATAAGTCCCCCGGAAAAAGGTCCGATGACAACCCCGACAAGGATATAGCCCAGCAATAACGGTTGCCGGATTTTTTGTGCTAGCAGGCCGCCCAGCAGTGCCGCAACAACGATAATAATAATGTCAGCTGCTATTCCCATAATGTAAACTTACGCCCCGTGCCCCCGGCCAAGCATTTCGGCTGCATCCATAACAACCATAAAAGCCTCAGGATCATTCTTGTGAATTATATCACGCAGCAAAGCAATTTTCCGCGCCTCAACTGTCACAAAAATCAAGGTTTTTTCTTCATTTTTATATAACCCGGTCCCGGTAAGGATGGTTCCCTGCCGCCCTAAATGTTCAACAATCAACTGACTGAGCAGGTCGGCCTTACTGGTCGCAATATGGACAACTTTCTCAGATAAAGTTCCCGTAAGAATCATGTCGATACATTTAGCTGTTACATAAATACTGATCATACTCCATAGAGCACGTTCAATATCCTGAAATACAAATCCCGATGCAATGATGATAAAAACATCGAAAACAAGTATCACCTGCCCCGGTTTATACTGACTGCGAGCAGCAACCAGTCGAGCAATAATTGTGGTCCCCCCGGCCGAAGCATTGCCACGTAGAATCAAACCGACTCCAACCCCGACAGCAATGCCGCCGTACAGGGTCGCCAGTAAGGTATTGTGACTGAGCGCCTGCAAGTGAAAAAATTCACTGAAAATATCGATAAGAACGGAGGTCAGGAAAATTGCGGAAACGGAACGAATAGTAAAAGCTTTTCCAAGCATTTTACCAGCCACCAGCAACAGCGGTAGATTGATCAGCACCATGAGGCTACCGATCGGCAGATGAATCAGATAATTCAACAGAATTGCTATGCCGGGGGTTCCACCCGTAGCAATTTTATTGGGAGCCAGGAACAGTACGATCCCCAATGCCAACATCATGGCACCAGATAGAATATATAAGATATTACGCAGTTCAGTACGTGGATTCATCTTCGTTCCTGGAAAGTTGCCTACTTTGCTACTTCAGGCCATCAATCACGGCAGAAACCTCGTCGCGGATATTCTTAGCTGCCGGGCTTTTTTCAAGACGCAAAAACTGCTGAAAATTATCAATCGCCTCCTGAGTACGATCCAGGTCAAGACAAATATAACCAAGAGTCAGATAGCCCAACGGCAATCCCGCATCTAACTTCAGACCTTTTTGACAATAGTCTTCGGCCTGTTCCAAGTCATCGGTTTCATAATACAGTTCTGCAAGACTCAAGTAGGGCTGAGGGTCAGATGAATCCAACTCTATCGCTCGAAGAAAACAGTGTAGTGCCTCTTCTGTACTGTTTTTCGCGATACAGATATCGCCCAAAGCATTATAGGCAAATGGTGATTCAGGATCTTTTTCCAGAGCCTGACGGCAAGTCTGCTCAGCAGATTCTAAATCGTCAGCATTCATCTGCGCGACCGCTTTACTGACCCAGGCATCCACTTCTTCACCATCCAGATCGATGATCTGCTGATAGGTTGCTATTGCTTTGTCATTCTTCTCCTCTTCGAGATAGAGATCACCCAGAGAAAATAGCAAGTCAAGATTGTCCGCTTCCAACTTCAGGCCGGCAGAGAGGCTTTTATGGGCTTTGGCAAAAGATCCCTCTGCAATTTGCGTATCAGCTAGCAGCAACCAGACTTCAGCAGATTCTTCACTTTTTAAAACCTGTTGAAACAATTGAGCGGCTGCTTTAGTATCCCCTTCTTCAAGAGCACGGTGCCCTTTTTCCATTAACTCTTCAGTCATTTTTTTCTCCCTGGCTCTCAGCAGATAAGTCTGAATGAGATCAGCTTAGTATAAAAAAGCTACAACGTTGTTCGACGGACCACTTCAACCTTATAACCATCAGGATCTGTGACAAAATAGAAACGTGGCTGACCAGCGACCAGTCCCTTTAAAGGGGTGACGGTAAGAGCCATCTTGGTATGTCTTTGGTGTGATGCTTCCAAATCAGCCGTAGCGACTGCAAGATGTGAATAACCATTCCCAACAACATAAGGTTCTTGCTGGTCATAATTGTAAGTTAATTCCAGCTCAAACGGCAGTCCAGTAGACGTCATGTAACTGAGAGTAAAACGTCCATCCGGATAATCCTTCTTTCGTGATATTTCAAAACCAAAAGCTTCGCGATAAAAGTTCTCCGTAGCTTCCAAGTCCATAACCCGGTAACAGATGTGAATCATTGGATATTCCATAAGTACCTCCTTGATTGTAAATTGACAACAGTGGATCAGCTCTTTATAGTCGATGCCATGAGAGCAATATTTTTATCCGACGCCCACCTGCGCCATCCGCAGGATAATAACTATCAGTGTTTACTCGATTTTCTCAACCACGAAAAAGATCTTGATGCCCTCTTTCTTCTTGGTGATATCTTTGAGTTCTGGTTTGGCTACAAATATCTCACCTTTACTGCCTATATACCGGTGCTGGAAAAACTGCGACAACTCTCAGAATCAGGGACAAAACTTTATTTTGTTGAGGGAAACCACGACTTCAATATGGGGCCCTATTTCACTGAAACACTTCGTTGTACCGTCATCCCTGATCAGCAATTAATAGAATGGGATGGCCAGAAGATTATGCTCAGCCACGGAGATCTGCTTAATCCTGATCGTAATTATCAACGCTTGCGCTCATTCTGCCGGAGTTGGCCGGTCAAACTTCTAGCCCGGCTGATCCACCCTGACCTGATGTGGTCCACTGCTCTCTGGTTAAGTAATAAGAGCTCAAAAAACCGGCCAGAGAACCAGCATCAAAATCCTTCCACCTATTTAATACCATTTTCAGAAACCAGTCATAGCGATATCGTTATTTGTGGCCATTTTCATCATCCCCTCGAGCTGGAGCATCGCGGTGTCAAAATCATCGCGTTAGGCGATTGGATAACTCAATTTTCCTATGCGGAAATGGTAGATGGAGAGATTAAACTGAAGAGCTACAGTCACTGAGTTGCTTTACCTTCGATACACTCCTGACTACGACTCACTAAATCTTTTAAAGTGACCCCATTCAGACTTTCCGTGACCAGATCTTCGACCTGATGGTAAGTTTCCAACGCAATCAGAGTCTGAGGGTGAGGATGGAGATGGAGGGGTTCTTCACCAAAATCACCCATTTTTCTGATAATTTCGGCCAGGCTGAGGTCTTCCGCTGAACGGCCAAGTTGATATCGGCAGCGCCCTGACAGAGTGCAGATCTCAGTTACAAATCCAATTTTCAGCAGCTGATTGATAATACCGCGACAAAGACGGGGGGGGATAAACAGATATTTTGCCAGCCGTTCATGGCTTATGGGTGGCTCCCCTTTGGCAAAACGGTCAGCCAAGGTGACCAACAGCGCCAGTGCGACCTGCTCAAAACTATTCCTACTGACCTCTGATTTGCGCAAGTCCCTGCCACTGGTCCGCAAATTTTGTTTGGCATAGCAGACACCAAGCCCAAAGAGAACAATCACCCAGGAAAGATAGAGCCAGATCATGAAAATAGGAAGCGCCGCCATGGTTCCATAGATCGCATTATAGCGCCCGACCCCCACCTGAAAATAGACATATCCAACTTGAGCAATCTGCCATAACGTTCCCCCGAGCACTCCACCGACAAAGGCAGCACGCCATTCCACTTTAATGTTGGACATAAAAACATAAAGCCAGGTAAATGCCAGCCACATAAAAACAAACGGGGTGACCTTAAACAGCAACAGGACAAAACCACCAACCAGCTGCATTTCAATCAGCTTTTGCATCAAACTGTTGCTGGCCAGGGTTGAGGTCATAGAGATAGCGGAGATAATGAGCAACGGACCGACCAGGATAACCGACAGGTAATCAGCAAAGCGGCGTAACATAGGACGTACACTTTTAACACCCCAGATATGATTGAATGATGCTTCCACATTGGTGAGTAGAGAAATGACAGCGACAATCAAAAAAATCAGTCCAACAGTCCCCAGCTTTGTCACTTGAGTATTGTTGATGTAACCCAGAATAATATTGGCAGCCTGACCATCACCAACATTCAACTTTTCGAGAATCCATGGTTGCAGCAGATTCTGCACCCCGAAAGCCTTTAACAGGGCAAAGGTCAGTGCCAACAGCGGCACCAGAGACAACATCGTATAATAGGTCAAAGCTGCCGCCCGCAGGAAACACTGGTTTGCACCGAAATCTCTGATCACCAAAGCTGCAGTCTGGATCTGACGTAATAAAGTTCGCTGCAGGAACGATAAATCCGCAGGGTTCTGTTCCCAGAGCAGAACTTTAATTTTTTCACGCAATCCTGACTGTGTTCTTTTAATCTGCGGCATAGCCTTGACCTTCTATCCTATTGGGTTGATTGCAAATCAACATTTTCAACCGGCAAGCCCAATGTTTTAATTTCATCAATATAGAGCTGACTGTTTCCAACCAGCACGATCTGTAAAGCATCGGGATGCAGGTATTGGCGTGCGACCCGTTGGACATCAGCAATAGTCACTGCAGCGATCCGCTGGCGGTAAGTTTCCAGGTAATCTTCTGGATAGTCATAGTAATCGAGCCGGACTTTTCGATTGACCACAGAATGACTGTCAGCAAAAGCAAATACAAAGGAATTAATCAGACTTTTCTGTGCCAGTTCAAGTTCTGCGGCCGAAACAGGTTCATTGCGTATCTGTCGGATTAACTGCCTCAATAAGGTGACAACCTCTACTGTTGACTGACATTTTGTTTCGCTGCCGACGATAAACAGTCCCGGCAGTTGACGCCCCACCTGAAAATAGGAATAAACCGAATAGGCAAGCCCACGATCGGAACGAATTTCCCGCATCATTCGTGAATTAAAACCACCGCCACCAAGAATATAGTTTGTGACCCGCAGGGCAGATACATCAGGGTTGTCTTTACTGATCCCCGGATGCCCCATCAGAACCGTAGTCTGCGGAATCTCCTTATCAGCCAGCAAAATTTTCCCGGCTGGTGCCGGTGGCAGCAATGGCAATTCAAGATTCAATTTTTCAGTGACCTGCTTTTGTTCAAATTCCTGTTCAAGCAGTGAAACCAGTTCTGTTTGCTGGACATCACCGGAAACGGCTAACCAGAAATTCGGCAGCTGAAAATAGTGTTGATGGAGAGCCAGTAAATCATCACGGCTAAAACCTGAAACGATCTCAGCAGTCGGTTCGGTTCCGAACGGGTGGCCTGGATAAACAGCACGACCCAACAGACGTCCGGCAATGGCACCAGGATCATCATTTTTGCGATGAATGGCTTCCAACATCTGGGTTCGTACCAGTTCCATCCGTTGCGGATCAAAACGGGGTCGTTGCAACAGATCCGCTAGAATTTCTATACCCCGCTTTAAGTCCTGTTGATTGAGAGAAAGATTAATTTCATAACCATAGGAAGAGCTGGAAACCGTTAAAATTGCAGCCATTGCCTCAAGTTCCGTCTCCAGCATCTGTGGAGACAAATCCTCTGTACCACCGGTTGATAATGTCTTGGCAAAAAACTGTGACAATCCGGCTTTATCAAGGGGATCGTAGATACTACCACCTTCTACCAACAGGGTGAGTTCAACCAACGGCAGTTCGTGATCTTCCTTCAGATAGAGTTTCATCCCGTTTGTAAGCTGCTGTTGGCTAACCGTTGGGAAACTGAATTCCAGAGGAGGAAAGCTCAATTCGTCAGGTCGTACCTGTTTATTGGGTGATACCTGACTACATCCACAAAGAAGAAAAATGACCAATGAGTAAATAAAATAACGCATCAAATTTCTTCTCCACGAATTAAAGTCACCACTGTGCGATTGTCAGCCCGTAAATAGCGATTCGCAACATCCATAATATCGGCAGCAGTGACAGAATTGAGTTGTTCTTCATAATCGACCAGATAGCGCCAATCGCCAAGGGTCTGATACGATGACAGCATCCGCGCCAGCCCACTATTCCCTTTCAACCCACGAAGGATTGAGGTCATAATCTGTTTACGGGCAATAGACAACTCTTCTGCACTGAGCGGTTCCGATTTTAACCGATCTAATTCTACATAAACTGCATCTTCAATATCGGTACAAGAGCAGCTGAATCGCGGGGTCATACTCAGAATCATCAAATTACCATAACGGGAACCGGGAGCCGTAAACACACCGACATCGGTCACCAATTGTTTCTCAACAACCAGTGATTTATAGAGCCGCGAGGTTCTCCCTTCACATAGAATCTGCATGAGAAGGTCAAAAATATAATCATCGCGATGCGGCATGGAGGGTTTATGGTAAGCAATCATCAGCTGTTGCTCAGCATCGAAATCAATAGTAACCCGACGCTCCCCCTTCTGTTCTGGCTCTATGTCGACAACCGGTGGAACCGGGACACCCGGCTTTAATCTCCCAAAATAGCGATCCACCATCTGTAACGTGGCCTCACTATCAAAATCGCCAACCAGGGTGATCACCATATTAACCGGGGTATAATATTTATCAAAAAAATTACGAATCTTGTCCGGGTTCAGATTGTCGATATCTGAATACCAGCCAATCACCGGATTCCGGTAGGGATGAACCTTATATGCTGTCGCCAAGAGCGTTTCGTACATCAAACCATCGGGGCTACTTTCATAGGAACGGCGTCGCTCTTCGTGAACCACATCCCGTTCAGTGTAAAACTCACGAAAAACAGCATTTTCCAATCGGTCAGACTCAATCGCCGCCCAGAGTTCCAGCTTGTTAGCCGGCAGATTAATCAGATAAGTGGTTGAATCCTTGCCGGTATAAGCATTGAACCCAACTCCACCATTTTCAGCATAAATTTTTGAAAATTCATTTTTAACGACCAATTCACGATGTTCTGTCTGTAAAACTGAAAGTTGATCCCGCAGCTGCTGCAATTCTTCCGGATCCGCATTCGCTTGATTTTTTGTGAAATCAATCTGCTGACCAACTGTGTTTATCTTTTCCAGCATCTTTTCTTCAGCAGCGTAGTTCTTGGTCCCAAGGGTTTTTGTCCCCTTGAACAACATATGTTCCAAGAGATGAGCAACCCCGCGCTCCTGGCTGGTTTCATTCACCCCCCCAACCTTGAAACTGATATAAGCGGCCACAGTGGGTGAATCGTGACGCTCGACCAGAAGCACTGTTGCACCATTAGCAAGCTGATGCTCATGAACCTTGTCAACCAAGGTTTGAGAATAAACCGAGGTTGAAATAATTAAGGAAAAAATAAATAAAATAGTGATAACTTTATGCTGCATCCGGATTCCTCCAAAAAAAATGATTAATTCTTCACAACAGTTTATAATATCTCATTTTCAAGTAAGGAATCTACCCGTTTAGGTCTTTTTTTAGAAAGGTGATTAACATATGAAACGTATTGCTGTTTTGACCAGTGGCGGAGACTGCTCAGGAATGAACGCAACACTTCGAGCTGTTGTCCGTGCAGGTTTAGCTTCGGGCCTGGAGGTTATTGGTATCCAGAAAGGTTTTCAAGGTTTAATTGATCGTCTCTATGAAACTATGACAACTCGATCGGTGAGTAATATTCTTCAACGCGGTGGAACTTTTTTGCAGAGTGCACGCTGTAAAGAGATGCGTACCGAAGCCGGCTTGCGTCTAGCCAGTGAAAACCTGAAGGGGATGGGAGTCGAGGGTTTAATTGTCATTGGTGGAGATGGCTCCCTTAAAGGGGGCTACGCAATCCACCAACAAGGGATCCCGGTTATTGGAATTCCCGGATCCATTGATAACGACATCTCCTTTACCGATGTCTCACTGGGTGTCGATACGGCGTTGAATAATATTGTCCGGGCGGTTGACAATCTGAAGGATACGGCATCATCTCATGATCGTGCCTTTGTCGTTGAAATTATGGGGAGAAATTGTGGTTACCTGACTGTTGTTGCAACGATTGCCGCCGGGGCTGAATACAGCTTAATCCCCGAGGAGCCATATGATCTTGATGCTATTTGTAGCGACCTGCGCAAACGTTTTCAAGAGGGTCGCACCAATTCAATTATCATGGTTGCAGAAGGAGCCGGAAAAGCTGAAGACATTGCCGGGCAAATTGAACATCGGATCGGTTTTGAAACCCGGGTTATTGTTCTCGGCCATTATCAGCGCGGCGGTTCACCCTCGGTCTTTGATCGCCTCCTCGGAGCACGATTTGGTCAGGCGGCAGTAGAAAACCTGATCAAAGGGAACGGCGGGATGATGGTCGGGCTACAGGGATCGACCATAGTTCTGACCGAATTGACAACTGTGATAGCCGCAGGAATTCGACCCATCAATCCGATGCTGCCAAAACTGGCAAATCAACTACTGGCTTAATCACGGAGGATTCACCCTGCTCTTCTACTGCGATACCTGCTGGAGGGACAACCTGATTTATTGATCCGGTCGAAAAGGTTGAACTAACAGGGCTTTATATTGGAGAACATTGACAAGACCCGGTTTGCACCCTTTCGGTTTGTGGACAAATTTGGCTTCAGACACCATCACCTCCACCTTGTGATCATTCTTTAGTTTTGAATAGCCCGCAGCGATGGAGGCGGCATAGTTTAAATCTTCATCTGTTGGCTGCACGTTGATGTCACCAATTTTCATCACAACGTGTGCCCCGGGAGCCTGCTGAACATGGAACCAGTAATCGCCAGTTTTAAGCATTTTTGTAGAAATTTCATCATTCTGCCGGTTATTTCTCCCCCAAAGAATTCTGAGCCCGGAGGGACTGTTGGTTTCATGACACTTTGACGGTTGCAATGTCCGCTTGGTGTGCAAGCGATTTCTATCTTTCAGGAGTCCGGCTTCGCGTAATTCCTGAGCTATCTCTTCTATGTCGGAATTCTTTACACTATCTTTCAACTGAAAATCGAGTTGCCCTAACCACTCAAGTTCTGCCTCGGTTTCCTGCAAACGTCTTTGACTATGTTTCTCTCCACGCCCCCCTTTTTTATAGCGTTTAAAATATTTTTCAGCGTTCTGCTGTGGTTTTAAGAGGGGATCAAGGATGATGATGATTGGTTCCGGTGGTTGCAGAAAATAATTTTGCAGTTCAATTTTATCCATGGCCTGCGTAACCAGGTGTAAATTTGCCAGTAACAACTCACCTTTCTGTCGATCCAGGTCGAAACCCTGCTGTTTCTGGAGATCTTTTTCAATAGACAGTAGTCTCTTTTTTAGTTTCCGGGTTTGTCGTTTGATGGTCTGTTGCAACTGGAAGTAAAAATCGTCTTTATTTTCAGTGTATTCCATAGCACTGTAAAGTTTTTCGACAGTTTGATTCCAGCTCTCATTTACATTTGGTTGAGCCGCTATTGTTGCCTCTTGTTTTTGGTCAAATTTTATTTTCCCCGGGAATAGATATTTTTTACCCGGTAAAATGATCCTTTCGTTATCCGCCCTGGAAATTCTTTTCAGAACATCAATGATCACACCCTGTTCATCAAGCAGCAGCAGATTACTGCTTTTTCCGGTCAATTCAACCAGTAAACGACAGGAACCCTGTTTACCCTGACACTCAAGCTGGACAATTCGGTCTTCATTCACAACGGAGATGGAATCAATCCTGGTTATTCTCGCCCGCAGCAACTGACAAAAACGTGGGGGAATATGTGGATTAGGCCAAGTGCGGTCGGTGAGATGAAGACGACTTTTCTGCACCTCTGTTGACAGCAGTAAACGCAGTGTCTCCCTGCCGTTCCAGAGTTTTAACAGCATAATTTCGGGTGCAGGTTGATAGATTTTAGAAACCCTGGCACCAGCTAATTTCTCTGCTAATTCGTTAACAACGTGTTTTATCAGATCTAATTTCATAACCAGGCAATTTAAGCATCATGACCGAGTCTGGAGCAAGTCAAAAGCCAAACAGTCAGAACCAAAACCTTTTTTGTCCACGGAAAGCACGGAAAATACTAAAAACACTGAAAAGTCCTAAAATATTTTTCTTTTGACGGGATAAAGGCGGATAAAATCTGATGGTGAATCAGAACCTTCTCTCTCGCCCGTTCGATACACTCACTCAAGGCGCAAAGGACGCGGAGAAAACCTTTTTAAACAAGGCAGACCAACAACGTTCTTTTTTTGTTGAAAACCTAAAAACGCGATCTTACTTTTGACTTTCTTTGCGATCTTTGCGAGCTCTGCGTGAGGCAGGTTTTGACTCTGTTCCTGTGCCCACAATTCGCTTTTGCAATCAATATTTGTTAGAGTTATTTTTCGATCAATACTTCACAACATAATTTGGAGAGTCAAAATGAAAGAGAACTGGAAAATCGAAACGCAGGCGGTACAGGGAAGTTATACGCCAAAACCAACCGAACCACGTATTCCGGCAATCTGCCAGAGTACAACTTTTAAATACAACAGCGCAGATCATGTTGCAAAACTGTTTGATCTTGATATTGCCGATCATATGTACAGCCGCATCAGCAACCCGACCAACGAAGCCCTCGAAGGAAAAATTGCGCTGCTGGAGGGTGGTGTTGGTGCATTGGCAACCTCTTCAGGACAAGCTGCGATCAGTGGGGCCATTTTAAATATCTGTCAAACGGGTCAGCATATTGTGAGCGCAAGCACCCTCTACGGTGGCACCTATTCACTGTTTGCCAATACTTTCCCCAAAATGGGGATTGAGGTAACTTTTGTTGATCCTGAAGCCGATCTGACTGATTTGAGAAAAGCTTTTCGACCGGAAACCCGCTGTCTCTTTGCGGAGACCATCGGCAATCCAAACCTGAATGTTCTCGATTTTGCTAAGTTCTCCACACTGGCTAAAGAGATGGATGTTCCATTGCTAATTGACAACACCTTTGCGACTCCCTATCTCTGTAAACCACTGGAACACGGAGCTGACATTGTTGTTCATTCAACCACAAAATATTTTGACGGGCATGCAACCAGTCTGGGTGGCATTATTGTCGATGGAGGTATTTTCAATTGGAACAATGGCAAATTTCCCGAACTAACCGAGGCGGACCCCAGTTATCATGGTTTAAAATATAGTGAAAAATTTGGCTCAGCTGCTTATATAGTTAAAGCTAGGGTTCAGTATATGCGTGATCTTGGCTGCTGTGCGGCACCACAGAACAGCTTTCTGATTGATCATGGTTTGACGACCCTTCCCCTGCGGATGGAGCGCCACAGTAGCAATGCTCAAACGATGGCTGAATATCTGGAGCAGCACCCTGCTGTCTCCAGAGTTAATTATCCCGGACTGAAAAGTCATCTCAGCCACTCCCTTGCAAATAAATATCTACCAAAAGGGTGTAGTGGCGTCATGACCTTTGAGATAAAAGGGGGACAGGAAGCCGGTAAGAAATTCATGGAAGCGTGTCAGTTGATTGCTCTGGTCATTCATGTCGCGGATGCTCGCTCCGGGGTTCTCCATCCGGCAAGTACCACCCACCGGCAACTGTCTGCCGAGCAACAACGCTCTGCAGGGGTTGATCCCGGGATGATCCGCATTTCGATCGGGATTGAACATATTGATGATTTAATTGCCGATGTTGATCAAGCTTTAGTGATCAGCCAAAAATAAATGACAAGCTATTTTCTCTGGCCGGGGACTGACTTCTTCTCTCCCCGGCTTTTTAGTCCTTTCAAAACTCTCTTCAACTAATTGTGTAAACTTTTCCGACAAACCGCACCCACTCTAATAAAAACAACGTTAATTCAGCATATTACATTGATGGCAGGTTTATTGCATCATATATTTTTGTAAAAAAATAAACATTTTATGTTATGCATACATACTATAGAGGAGTCTGTTTCATGCTGATCCCAGTTATTTACCCGAATGGTAAACACGATCTGGTGAAAGATTATCTACTTTCCGTACTTATTGATAAACAAGGCATTACCAAGTTCAAACGCAGTAATGGTTGGGTCAATATTACTATTGATAATGTTCGTATTCCCAAATCGATGTCCTTTTACCGTGGAGAAGAAAGGCGCCAGACAGAATCTGCTACGACTGAACCGCTAGATATTTTTTAAATTCATCACCCTTCCCTCATTTGAACCACTGTGCTATGTTCCCGCGCTATGCAGAGTTATGAAGCCTTCCATATTGTCCTGATCGAACCAGAAATCCCACCAAATACCGGCAACATTGGTCGTCTTTGTGCGGCATCAGGAGCCCACCTCCACCTGGTCGGTAAACTTGGCTTTTCCCTTGATGATAAACATATGAAACGGGCAGGTCTGGACTATTGGCCAGAAGTGAAGCTGCATCTATGGGAATCTCTGCAACAGCTAAAGGAAGAATATCCGCAAGGTCGCTTCTGGTACACCTCAAAAAAAGCGGTCAAGAGTTATACTGGTGTTGATTATGCTGCCGGTGATTTTTTTGTTTTTGGGAAGGAGACTCTGGGGTTACCGGAAGAGCTGCTTGCAACAGAGAAGGATCACGCAATACTGATCCCCATCCTCTCCCCGGCCGTCAGGAGCTTGAATCTGGCAAATTCGGCAGCAATTATTCTGTATGAAGCGTTAAGACAAACAGGACAGTTGGAAGGCTGAAAATCAAAATCATGTCTCACACGAAGGCACAAAGCCACAGAGAGAGGCAAGACTAGATCTTTTCTTGTTTAAAAGAAAGAGAATTTCTTCGTGCCTTTGTGCGAGTAAAGATTCTGACCTTGACCTACCCTAAGGTAAAAAATTCATTGATAAACAAAAAGCCGGACCCAAAGGCCCGGCTTTTCCAATATCATCGGTAACAATCCAGCGAACTAGATCATCCCCAGCAATTTACCGCTCCGCTCAAGAAATCCAGCCATACGCTCTTTACTGATCGCCTGATGTGACAGCATTGCCAGATCATAAATTTGTTCAATCAGCATATTGGCAGACTCACTATTGCCTTCATCCTGCAATTTAAGGATTTTATCCACTGCAGGGCTGGCAGTATTCACCATCAAAGTATGATCAGCAAACATATCTGGCATCTCACCCTGCCCCATCATATGGGTCATCTCTTTAAAACGCCGGGATTGCTCATTAAGCAAAATCATCCCGGGAACACTATCATCTTTAAGAGTTTCAATCCGGATGGTCAAACCTTTGATATCAAGTTCATCCTTGAACACCTGCTCGATTTTTTCCTCTTTGGTTTTATTATCAGCACCACCAACAATTTTCTGACTGGGATCTTCTTCGAGCAGATTTTCAGTGATATCAGAATCGACCCGTTCAAACTTCAAATCGGAATTTTTAGATTCAAGAAATTGGATGAAATGATTATCTATCATCGCATCAAGAATCAACACTTCCATCCCCTGTGATTTGAACAGCTTCAAATAGGTCGCTTGTGCCCCTTCGTTATTAGCGTAATAGACTTTATTTTCATGCTTTTCTTTGGCACGTTCAAGATATTCCGGCAGAGTCGTAAACTTGTCTTCACCAGTGGCATGATAGATAACCTGATCCTTCACCTTCTCGTAAAACTTATCCTCGCGCATCATCCCATATTTGACAAAGGAATGAATATCCTCCCAGATCGGCTCAAAAGCTTCACGATCATTCTTAGCGAGATCCACAATTTTCGCAGCAACACGGCCACTGATAACCTCCCGTATTTTACGCACTTGCGGATCATTCTGTAAGTAACTTCTAGAAACATTGAGGGGCAAATCCGGAGCATCCAGGCAACCCTGTAACGGGGTAAGAAATTCGGGAATCAGTTCCGGAGTGTTATCGGAGACAAAAACCTGATTACAAAACAGTTTGATATGACTTTTGGTCACATCAAATTCATTGGTTAAATGTGGGAAGTAAACAATCCCTTTGAGATTGAATGGAAAATCGATATTCAGATGAATCCAGAACAGGGGATCAGCTGACATGGGATAGAGTTTGCGGTAAAACTCCTTATATTCATCCTCACTGATTTCTGTGGCACTTCTGGTCCAGAGAGGGTTTTTATCGTTGATCTCTTCCCCTTCAAGGGTGATGGATACAGGCAAAAAATTGCAGAATTTCTTCAACACTTCACGAACAGAATCGGGCTCCAGAAACTCTTTTTCGTCCTCATTCAGATGGAGGATAACCTCGGTGCCACGTTCTTTTTTATCGGTCGCTTCCAGACTATAAGTGGTTGTCCCCTCACACTGCCAGTGTACCGCCACGGCATCTTTCTGATAAGATAGGGTGCGAATCTCCACATTCTCTGCAACCATAAAACTGGAATAGAAACCGAGTCCAAAATGGCCAATAATCTGATTTTTATCTTCCAGATTTTTGAATTTTTCAATAAAATCCTCTGCCGAAGAAAAGGCTATCTGGTTAATATATTTACGCACCTCATCAGCACTCATGCCGATACCATTATCAGTAACAGTCAGAGTGCCAGCCTCTTTATCCAGATGGATATCAACCTTGTACTCATCAGCAAGCTGTAACCCATCAATAAGGTTGATATTCTGGAGTTTATGAATAGCATCAACTGCGTTAGAAACTAACTCACGTATAAAAATATCTTTATCGCTATACAACCACTTCTTGATGATTGGAAAGATATTTTCTGTATGAATTGAAATACTACCTTCTTCTTTTTCCACCTTATCAGTCATTATTTATTTCTCCTTGGGTTCCTGATTATTTAACGGTCAGAAAGATAGAAACCTTACCCTTTTTTGTCAAGCATAACAGTCATCATATCGTTTTTTCGGACAAAAAAACTCACACCAGATTCTCGTGTGAGTTTTTTCAATATATCATCTGAATCAGCTAGATTTTTATTAACCTACCTTCCACTTAAATCTACCGGAGAGTCATCAAAAACCTTATTAAAGTCCTTGGTCGTGGTTCCTTGTGTTGTTTTACATGCTGACAAAATCAACATGAGCAACAACAGTAAAAATATTAATCTTTTCATTTTAGTCCTTCTATATCAATAATGATCCTACTCAGTGCAAGATCCTTATTATTAACATGCTGAGACTGATACATCAGATTAATTTTCAGTTAAAAAGTGTTTTTCATAAAAATCTTCCAGATTACTCAGATGTCGGGTTTCGTCAGCGAGTAGACGCTTGAACAAATCTGCCATCGGTGCACCTTCACACCCACTCATCAATCGTTTGTAAAAATCAACAGCACCCTTTTCCAGATAGATCGCATGAGCTAAAGCAGTTCGAGCATCGGCATCGGGGGCAATCTCTTTTTGTCCGAAAACATAATTCAAGTTCATCGAGGGAATCTCTTGCTGCAACTCGGCAACATTGTGATCATGGCCATCCAGCAGTGCCATTTCTAAACGTTGTTTATGGTTCAATTCCTCTATGGCTGCTTCACG
>JAGGWI010000034.1 GCA_021157505.1 Desulfuromusa sp.
AAATCACTCCGGTCAGCAACAGCGTTCCTGCAACCAGCGACAGTGCAATCCGGTAATAACCAAAAATCGCCAGACCGTGCCGATTAAGATAACCGACCATCCACTTTACCGACAGCAGCGCCGCGACAAAAGCAAAGGCGACACCGACTGCGAGAGAGAGAGCATCAAAAGTTTGCAGCATCACCTGACCATGCTTAAGGGCATCGTAACCGGTGGCAGCGCTGAGGGTGATCAAGCCAAGTAAAAAACTGAATTCGACTGCAGCAGAAAGGGACAGTCCCACCAGCAAACCACCGACGATGGTCACCAGACTGCGACTGACTCCTGGCCACATGGCAATACACTGGATGAAACCGATAATCAGTGCCAGCTGCCAGGTGAGCTCAATAATTGATCGATCGCTGTCGGCTGATCGTGCCCCTCTACTTCGATTCCAGCGGCTCACCACCAAGATCGCCACTCCACCGACAAACCAGGCGACAATGACCGGCCAGACTCCAAACAGGTACGATTTGATCAGCTTATTAAAGAGGAGCCCGATCACTGCTGCAGGGAGAAAACCGGCGATGACACTGATCAATAACCGGCGACCGGCGGCATCCTTTCCTACCAGCCCGAGTAACATCTGCTTGACCCGGCGAAAATACAACCCCAGCACCGCAATAATGGCACCGATCTGAATGCAGATAGTATAAGCATCGATCGCTTCCTTGGTCCGCTCTTTTTGCTCAACTGAAGCCGCAGGATCAGCACCAATGGATAGAATTCGCTCCGTTAATAACAAATGCCCGGTAGAACTCACCGGCAGGTACTCGGTCAAACCTTCCACCACCCCCAGAATAGCCGCCTGCCCCAGAGTCAGTGCATTCTCGCTCGGTCCGACTTGACCTGATGTAGAGGATGTTTGTTGAACTGCAGAGCAATCATTGGTCAGAAAAATAAAACTGAAAATGACCAGCAGGCAGCTAATAAGAATATTTCTATGGTGCATATTCCTCCTTAACCCTGTTCCTGACAGGATCGGGAAACTAATGTCCCGTGCGGCTAATCCTATCCTTTAATTCTGGCCCTTTTGCCTGCTGTCTGCGTTGCACCTCTTTGGTTTAACGCATGCTAGGCCTTCATCGGCACGTCTTGACAGCAACCAAAATGTCTCAGAATTATACGTCACGATTAACCGCACGGAACACTAACCATTTTTTTAGGAGCCTGTCGGACTTCACAGGAACCTACTGCGAAAACGCCTGTTTGGTTCATATTTCCGATCCTTTTCGACAAATAGCTACGGCTATTCGCTCTCAAACGATCAAAAATCTGCCCTTAAACAGTCATTTTCTCGCTACGGCCCGAAAGCCCGACAGACTCCTAGGAATAAATCTATCGCCCGGCCCTTTATCGTTTTTGTGACTGACCGCATGACTTAATACAGAAAATGTTTGATTTTCTCCCCTTTCTCGCCAATCTCAGTCATTGCATCAATACCGATCTGCAGATGACTATCGGCCCATTGTTGGGTCACCTGCTGATCAGATTCCTCGGTCTTTACCCCCTCAGGAGTCAATGGCACATCCGAAACCAGCAAAAGGGCACCACGGGCGATGACATTGTAATGGCCAACGATAAAAATCGTCGCCGTCTCCATATCGATACCGATGCTGGTCATCTTTTTAAGTTTCTCCAGAAACGTTTGATCGTGTTCCCAGATGCGTCGATTGGTCGTGTAAACGACACCCGTACGGTAGTCATGGCCAGATTCAAGAATCTTTTCGGAAACAAATTTATGCAATTTAAATGATGGCAACGCCGGAACCTCGGCAGGAAAATAATCGTTACTGGTCCCCTCGCCACGAATGGCGGCATTCGGCAAAATGAAGTGGCCTATCTCGGTTGATTTCTTCAGCCCGCCACATTTGCCGAGAAACAGCACACCTTTTGGATGGATAGCACTGAGTAGATCCATGATGGTGGCTGCGTTCGCCGAACCTATACCGAAGTTGATAATAGTCAGGCCGTTACTGTTCGTTGCTGCCTGCATCGGCCTGTCTTCACCTTGAATATCACAGGAGTACATCTCGGCAAACTTGTCAACATAGTGGCAGAAGTTGGTCAGCAAGATGTAGTCACCAAAGTCATCGAGCGGCATCCCAGTGTAGCGCGGTAACCAGTTTTTGGTGATCAGCAAACGGTCAACCATTGAAGCTCCCTTTATAATTGCTGCGAGTTAAAAAAGCAGGGCTGTGATCCCTCTTGACTGAAAGTTGGTATTGAAGGATAACCTATTTCACACCAAGAATCAGCCATACACAAAAAATTTGAACAATTTTTGCTTAAAAAGGATCAAAGATGAAAAAACTGCTCCTCACCATTCTAGCGATAACACTCACCACGCCAGGATTGACCTACGCCAAATCTTTCGGCCCAGAATACGACAAAATTGTCACTTTTTTTCAGGGGCAGACGGAACCAGAAGCCCTGGATGCCATCTGGGAATCAAAAACGGTTTTTAAAGTGGGCGTTATGGATGATGGAAAGAGCCGGGATCGCTACGCAAACTATGTCTGTGAAATTCTCTACAATGAAAGTTTTCGTGGCCAAGGTGTCGAAGTGAAAATTATCGATATAGAGAAACTCGCCTACAAGAACAAATGGGTCACCTTAGGGAAAGCGCGTTGTGAATAGACCATTTCACCACAATTCATCTTAAAGCTGGTTGGCAGTCGAAACAATCAGCCGCCGTTTTTCGTCGGGTCGCAACTTTTTGATCTGAACCTCACGGCGACTGGCGCTGCTGCGATCATGGTCACCCTCCAGATAAACCAGACGGTGCGGCACCCGACCACGAAAATATTTAGCTCCAGTTCCGGCCAGGTGCTGCGCAAAACGGCGCTGAACATCGGTCGTAATCCCGGTATAGAGAGAGTCGTCCGAACAGAGAAGGATGTAAACCTGCCAGTTCATAGCTCTGTCCTGCTGCTTATCGACACAATGAATAACTGATCCCCTTTTTTTACTGGAGAGGGCATAATACACCCATGCCTTATCATCCCTACATTGCTTTCAGTAAACCCAATCAACGCCAGATTCTCTTACTGATCACCGGCCATCTCCTCTGGAGCGGCGGGGTTCTGGGACTCAACCTGACCAGCGGCTGGTTTACAGTTGCTTCACCCTGGTGGTCTGCAAGCTTCATTGCGCTGCAACTCTATGCTGCCGCGCAACTGCTGCTACCGGCCCTGCTGATGCAAGCCGAAAAACGCTCCCGCAGTTTTTATCTCTGCTGGGGGATCATCCTGATACTGAGCATCTGGCTGATCAACCAGTTGCCCCACCTCAGTGGCTGGCAACCATTCCTGAATGCCATAAAATCAGGACTGCTGCTACTGATTGCGACTCTCATCGGAACCGCGCTGGCCAGATACGTCCACCGCTTGTGGGAAATCATCCCCATCGGCGTTGCCATGACACTGGCCGATCTGAGCAGTTGGCTCTTTGGTCCCACCGCCAGCTTCACTCAACAGATTAAACAGTACTATCTAGCCCCCGAAGGACCACCGCCTCTCATTGATATGGTCCTGATCAAACTGGCCTTTCCTGGTTCCAGCGGGTTAGCTCCGGTCTTTGGACTTTCTGACTGGATTATGGTGGTCTTCTTTGCCATTGTTGCCAGCCGCTTTGGGGTTAACGATAACATGATCAGAATTCCTGGAACAAAGCCGGCTCAGCAACAACGAATTGGTCGCTATCTGCCTGTTTCGGTAGTCGCCCTGTTTTTTGCCATCATGTTAGCACAGACAACGGGACTCTTTATCCCGGCATTACCTCTGGTTGCTGTGGTCATGCTCCTCTGGTACGCTACCCGCTTTCTGTGGAAACGCTGTCATGTGTAACCGGGCAGAACCACCCTGCAAAATAAGGATAACATCCTAGCCATGACTGAGCAGCAAAACAATGATCCACTGCACGGCATCACCCTGGAAGATATCATCAACTGCCTGGTTGATTACTATGACTGGGACGAACTGGGGCAGCTGATCAATATCAACTGTTTCAACGATAACCCCTCAGTGAAATCGAGTCTCAAATTCCTGCGCCGAACCCCCTGGGCAAGGAAGCAGGTGGAGGGTCTTTATCTCGCCATAAAAAAGAGTGATTGATAAACAGATCAGCAACTAGGTTTTTATCTGATTTTACTAGTGCTCTGTATACCTTAAACCGTCGTAAAATTGCGCCGGGGTTTTGCGTGTCAACAAGGCGTGATTTTCGCTGCATAGCTAGAGCTATACAGCGGAAGTCGCAACGCAGTTGACACGTAAAAGAACCAGCAAGATGCGAAGGTTTAGGGTGTACAGGGGACTAGGTTTTTCTTTTACTTTCATGGCGGCAACACAGCACTTGACAGCACCCCAAAAGGTGACTAGATTGCGGGCCATGAACAAGTCAACGGAAGATCCAATTAATGCTATAGATGGTGACTTTTCAAAGGATTAACAAATGATCGAACCGTTCAAGATGGGCTATACCGCCATCGGTGGGCTGGGGATCTTTATCCTTGGTATGAAGTACCTCTCCGACAGTTTGCAGATGCTCTCAGGGGGGCTGATCCGTAAAGCCATCTCGTCAGTCACCACCAACCGCTTTCTGGCGGTTCTGGTCGGCCTGTTTGTCACCACCTTTGTTCAATCCTCATCAATTACCACAGTCATGGTGGTTGGACTGACCAATGCCGGTCTGATGCAACTGACTCAGGCCATCGGGGTGATCCTTGGAGCCAATATCGGCACCACCATCACCGGCTGGATTCTGGCCGTCAAAGTGGGCAAATACGGTCTGCTGCTCATCGCGATTGGCATTTTCCCGATGCTCTTTTCTAAAAATGAGCGCATCTCGGCAGGTTCCAAAGTTCTGGTTGCTCTGGGTCTGATCTTCTTCGGTCTTGAAATCATGAGTGGTGCCTTCAAACCACTCCGTAGTGACGAAGGCTTCATGAACCTGATGCTCTCCCTTGATGCCCAGTCGCTGTTGAGTATCCTTGGTTGTATCGCTATTGGCTGTTTGATGACCATGATTATCCAGAGCAGTTCGGCCATGCTCGGGATCACCATTGCCCTTGCAACCACTGGAGCTATCCCGCTGTATACCGCTGTTGCCCTGGTTATGGGTGAAAATATCGGCACCACCATTACTGCTCAATTCGCCGCTATTGGCGGCAGTATTTCCTCCCGGCGGGCGGCAATGGCTCATAGCGTTTTCAACGTCCTCGGGGTTGCCATCCTTATCTCTATCTTCCACCCCTACGTCGGCATGATCGAGAGGTTCGTCCCCGGCTCTGCCAGCTTTGTTGATGCGTCAGGAAATCACCCCTACATTGCTGCCCATATTGCCATGGCACATACCTTCTTCAATGTCACTGCCACCCTGGTGATGCTACCGTTCCTCAATCAACTGGCTCATCTGGTCACCAGAATGATACCGGAGAAACAAGGGGCCGAAAAAGGTTCATTCAAATATATCGGTGCCCCCGGAACCATGCCTGTGGCGGTGGGTATCCCGATGATTTATGAGGAACTCAAGCGGATGCAGAAACGGGTCAACAAGGCTCTGCGCCATTCTGGAAGTTTTCTACAACGCAACCTGAAAGGGCGCGAACGCTTCTACCGCAAAGTGATGGAACTTGAAGATGAAACAGATATTATCCAGCATGAAATCACCACATTCACCGTCACCCTGATGCAGGCGGGGAATGCCAGTAACTTTCAGTCAGATCGTGCCTACAGCTTTATCCGGGCGGCTGATGAGCTTGAATCAATTGCCGATTATGCCGCCTCCCTCTGCTCCTACATGAAACGGCTGGACAAATATGAGCTTGATTACAGTCAGGATGGCTGGGACGATCTCATCGGTTTCAATCGCGAAGTCTTTGCTTTTTACACCCATGTCTGTAAGGCCTTCTACAGTGAAGATGCACACAGTACCCGCGAAATATACGACGAAGCCAACCGGCTTAATGATCTGGCTGATAAGGTTCGTAAATTTCACCTCGTCCGGATGAAGGATGGTTCCTGCGGTGCCCTGCCCGCCCTGACTTTCAGTGATATGGCCGTTGCTCTGCGGCGGATAAAAAATCACACTGTCAACCTGCACGAAGCACTCTTTGCCGGGACCTCGTTAGGAGCATAAATATAACCGACTGTCCCGTTTGGTTAATCGTGACGCATAATTCTGAGTTATTTTGTTTGTTGCCAAGGCATGCCGATGCAGCCCTAGCTTGCGCTAAAGCAAAGAGGCATAACGCAGGTAGCAAGCAAAAGAGCCAGAATTAAAGGATAGGAT
>JAGGWI010000160.1 GCA_021157505.1 Desulfuromusa sp.
CCATCTGAATCATGCCACCGGCCAGCCCCTGTAAATTCAGGGCAAAAACACCGAGCATAACAAAACCAAGGTGGGCAACTGATGAGTAAGCGACCAGTTTTTTGATATCATCCTGCATCATTGCAACCAACGAACCATAGATAATCCCGACAACACTCAGGAAAGCCAGATAAGGGATAAACGTTGGTAGCGCATCAGGGAACATCGGCATAGCGAAGCGGACATACCCGTAAGTCCCCATTTTCAACAACACTGCAGCCAGAATAACCGAGCCCGCAGTCGGCGCTTCGGTGTGGGCATCAGGCAGCCAGGTATGGAGAGGAAACATCGGCACCTTGATCGCAAAACTAAAACCAAAGGCCAGGAACAGCCAGAACTGAGCATTGTATGGCAGATCAAGGTTATAGAGCTCCTGGATTCCAAACCCGTTGGTCACAGCACCACTCTGTCGCGCATAGTAGTAGACAAAGATAATTGCTACCAGCATCAATAGAGAACCGACAGCTGTGTAGATGAAAAACTTGACCGCTGCATAAATCCGGTTTTTCCCACCCCAGATACCAATCAGGAAGTACATCGGGATCAACATCAATTCCCAGAAAATGTAGAAGAGGAATAAATCGAGAGAAATGAAGGCGCCGAGCATGCCGGTTTCCAGCAGCAGCAACATCGCCATAAAACCTTTGATATTCTTGTCAACAGCATTCCAGGTGGAAAGAATTGTAATCGGCGTGATGAAGGTTGTCAGCATCACCAACCAGAGGCTGATACCGTCGACACCGACGTTATAATTCATCTGGAAAAAATCGCCGATATTGATCCACTGATAGAATTCACGATAGTGCATTCCACCCGACGTGGTGAAAATATTATCAAACGCCAGAGGCAGGCTGATTGCAAAAGTGATCAATGAAACTGCCAGGGCAAACCCTTTAAGCAGTCCACCGTTGTCCCGTGGCAGGAAAAGAAGAATCAGTATCCCCAACAACGGGAAAAAAGTCATCATACTGAGAAGGTAATCAGCCATGTGGAATCGCTCCTTGTAGCTTTATCTTAATTCGCTGGCGAACTATTTAAATATCTAAAAGATGAAAAAGCCGACGATCATGACGACACCGACCACCATGGCCATAGCGTAGTTATAAAGATAACCGGACTGGGTATAGCGGAGACCAGTTCCAATCCCCTTCACAACCCATGCACAACCATTAACAACACCATCGACCACCTTTACATCGAACCCGCGCCACAGAAAAGTACCAATCTTTTTACACGGATTGACAAAAACAAAGTCGTAGAGTTCATCGATATACCATTTATTGAAGATAACTCGGTGAGCACCCTCAAACCGGGCCACAAATTTTCCGGGAAGTTCCGGGTTTCTGACGTACATGACCCATGCGGTAAAAATACCAACGATAGCAATTGCAACTGAAACGGCCATCAGTGTGTATTCGGTTGCATGGGTTCCGTGGGCATGAATCTCATTGATGTGCTGTGCATGCTCAAAAACCGGCGCCAGGAATGCATCGAAACGATTGGCACCACCCAGAATTTTCGGGATACCAATATAGCCACCAACGAGGGCACAGAAACCGAGCACCATCAACGGAATGGTAATCGTAAACGGTGATTCAGGAATATGATCTTTGGCACGGGCATCGGTCTTCTGCTCGCCAAAGAAGGTCATAAAGACCAGGCGGAACATATAGAATGCAGTCATCCCGGCAGCGGCAGCACCGAGAACCCAGAGCATCCAGTGCCCGCGAGTTGAACCGAACGACCACCAGAGAATCTCATCTTTTGAAAAGAAACCGGAGAAAAATGGAATGCCGGAGATAGCAATAGTTGAAACCAGGAAGGTGATAAAAGTGATCGGCATCTTCTTCCGCAAGCCACCCATGTTGCGCATATCCTGCGGATCATCATTCAAATGAGCATGGTGATAGGCATGATGCAATCCATGAATAACTGAACCCGAACCGAGAAACAGACAGGCCTTAAAGAACGCGTGGGTCATCAGGTGGAAGATACCCGCAGAAAACGCACCAACACCCATCGCCAGGAACATATATCCCAGCTGTGAAACAGTTGAATACGCCAGAACCCGCTTGATATCATTTTGTGCCAGGCCAATCGTTGCAGCAAAAAACGCGGTTAGTCCACCGACGATTGCAATTGTCATCATGGTTGCCGGTGCCATGGCAAACAGACCGTTCATTCGAGCGATCATGTAGACACCAGCCGTAACCATGGTTGCGGCATGGATCAATGCAGAAACCGGAGTGGGGCCTTCCATCGCATCGGGGAGCCAGGTAAACAGCGGAATCTGTGCCGATTTACCCGTCGCACCTAAAAAGAAACAGAGGGTTACTACCGTAATCAACAAACCACCCGATTCGAGCAGATGACCACTCTCGGCAATCTTCACAAAGTTGAGGGTCCATACCCCTTTTTCAGCCAGTGCCCAAAAGAGAGTTAACAGGCCACAGAGGAAACCGAAATCACCAATCCGGTTGACGATAAAAGCTTTATTGGCAGCCGTACTGGCACTCTTCTTTTCGTAATAATAGCCGATCAGCAGATAAGAGCAGAGACCAACACCTTCCCAGCCGATAAACATGACCAGCGCATTGCCACCAAGAACCAGCATCAACATGGCAAAAGCAAACAGGTTCATGTAACTGAAGAAGCGGTAGTATCCCGCTTCACCATGCATATAACCGATTGAGTACAGATGGATCAGGGTGCCAACACCGGTCACCACCATAACCATCACTGCCGACAGAGGATCGAACAGCAACTCCCAATTGAGCTGGAAATTACCGACCGTCATCCAGGACGCAATGACGAGCTCATGAATTTTTTCAGTATCACCTAGCAGTTTGAAAAAATTCTGCGCGGCAACCAAAAATGAAAGAAACACCAGGCCGGTAGCAATGCCACCAATCACCGCTTCATTTTTGATCTTCTTGCCAAACAAGCCGTTAAAAATCGCCCCGACCAGTGGGAAGAATGGGATGAGCCACAGATTACTGTACATCAAACTCTCCTATTTGCTAAACACCCGTAAAAGCGGAAATTATCTTCTACTTGATGCACTTTAATAAATTTTGAGGTGATGGCTTAGCCATCACCATTTGAGCATATTGAAATCGTCGGTATCGATCGATTCTTTATTGCGAAAGAATGCAATCATCAACGCTAACCCTACAGCTGCTTCAGCAGCAGCAACCGTCATAACAAAGAACACAAAAATCTGACCATCCATATTGCC
>JAGGWI010000210.1 GCA_021157505.1 Desulfuromusa sp.
AGCAGGGGATTAATATCATTGCCGATGGGAGTTGTCTGCTGGTCGTATTGGGGTATCATGAGCATTAGTGTCCCGGGCGGTTAATCGTGCCGTAGAATTCTGAGTCATTTTGCCTACTATCTCAGAACTTGATTCTACTGTTTTTAATTGCCCCCACCAGTCGTTTTTACCGGTTAGTTTAATAAAATTGACCCTTAAGTTGATGGGTTATTGAATTTAAAGATTTTCTTGCAAGGATTTTTATTATGGATGCACTGCAGCAACGCTTTACTCAGCTAAAAGAGGCACTGTCGCAACAGGTTATCGGGCAGCCAGAGCTAATTGAACGTCTATTGATTGCACTGTTGGCCGATGGCCATTTACTGGTTGAAGGGGCTCCCGGACTGGCCAAGACCCGTGCTATCCGGCAGTTGGGTGAACTGTTGGAGGGGAGTTTTCACCGGATTCAATTTACTCCCGATCTGCTCCCGGCTGATTTGACCGGAACCGATGTTTATCGTGCGCAGGACGCCTCTTTTTCTTTCCAACCCGGCCCGTTGTTTCACAATCTGATCCTTGCCGATGAAATCAACCGTGCGCCAGCTAAGGTCCAATCGGCATTGCTTGAGGCAATGGCAGAGCGGCAGATCAGTGTTGGTCAAACAACCTACCAATTAGAAGACCCCTTTTTGGTTATGGCGACTCAGAATCCGATCGAGCAGGAGGGGACCTACCCTTTGCCTGAAGCCCAGCTGGATCGATTTCTGTTGCATGTGCGGGTCGGTTATCCTGCTGTAGAAAGTGAACGGAAGATTCTTGCTCTGGCGCGGCGTGAGGCGTCTGGGCAGGTTGCAGAAACTTCTCTCCAGAGTAAGGTTCCGGTTCTTTCGGTGGTTGAGTTACGTCATGCCCGCCAACAGGTTCTTGATCTCTATCTGGCAGAAAATCTGGAAGAATATCTGTTGCAATTAGTGTTGGCTACCCGCCATCCGCAGCCCTATGGTGAGGATCTGGCAGGGGCAATTCTCTATGGAGGAAGCCCGCGAGCCAGTATCGCCCTCGATCGCTGTGCCCGTGCGCGAGCCTGGCTGGCGGGTCGGGATCATGTTTTGCCGGAGGACATCCAGAACTTGGCTTTTGATGTGTTGCGGCATCGGCTGATTCTCAGCTACGAGGCTGAGGCTAACGGCATGAGTGCCGACTGGCTGATTTCTGAACTGATTGCTCGTGTGCCGGTGCCCTGATGCCGAAAAGGGTTGCATCTGGAAAGGCTGCTTCGCCGGTCAACATTGAGCTGGCTGAGTTGATTGCTCTGGGTGATCAACTACTTCCTGTCGCCTGGCAGGCCAAGCGGCAGTTGGCGGCACAGAGTGGCGGCTATCGCAGCCGTTTTCGTGGCCGCGGAATGGAATTTGCCGAGGTGCGTGCCTATTTGCCCGGTGATGATATTCGCAGTATCGATTGGCGGGTGACGGCGCGGCGCGGTAAAGTCCATACCAAGTTGTTTCACGAAGAACGGGAACGCCCGGTGATTCTTGCCCTGGACTATCGGCGGCCGATGTTTTTCGCGACTCGTGGATGTTTCAAGGCGGTCCAGGCTTCGTACCTGGCAGCGCTACTGGCCTGGCAGGCGCTGTCGCGTGGTGATCGCATCGGTGGTTTTATCTTTTCCGAAGAGCGTAACCTTGAATTGCGACCACAACTGGGGAAAAAGGCGGTTCTGCAACTGTTGCGGCAGATGGTCGCAGATCCGGTCTGGCAGCGTTCTCCACATCGCCCGTTTGCACCACAGCAACGTCTTGCTGCAACCTTGCAGCGTCTCCATCGGGTTGCCCGCCCCGGCAGTTTAATTCTGCTACTCAGTGATTTCAGCCAGTGGGATGATCAGGTCGAGAAGCAGCTGGCTCTACTCGGACGCCATTGTGACCTCGGACTGGTCCATTGTTTTGATCCCCTTGAAGCCGAACTTCCCCCCGCTGGATCTTATCGGCTCAGTGATGGTGAGCGGGATTTGACCATTGCCACCGCTGATCGAAGCGCCCGTCAGCAGTACCAACACCATTTCAACCAGCACCGTGAGCAGCTGGAGAATTTCTGTCGTCGCCAGCGCTCCCAGCTGTTTTTACTGCCAACTGATGGCGATCCACTGGAGTCTCTCGCCGGCATGAAAAGAGGGCGTTGAAATGGGACAAAATAGCGCAATGAATCCTGTTGATCTCCCCTTACGTGATATCCACCTTCCCACACCAATTGGCTGGTGGCCGGTGGCTCCCGGCTGGTGGATTCTGGTCGGGCTGTTACTGCTGTCGTTGATCATTATCTGGAGTCTACGCCGTTTCCGTCAGCGCCGCCGTATGCGGCGTCTTGCTCTGCGTCAACTTGAAGAATTGGCTAAATTGCCCGAAACAGAGTTGCCGACAGCTCTCTCCCGGTTTTTACGCCAGGCGGCTATCAGCCATTTTCCACAGCAGGATTGTGCTGGTTTAAACGGTCAGGCCTGGTTGGAGTTTCTGGACCGTTCTTTTGCAGATCAACCTTTTACAACTGGAACAGGCTCTTGTTTGAGTGATGCCCCCTATCGTCAGGCGATGCAAATCGATGCGGTCGCATTGATCAGCTTGTGTCGCCGCTGGCTGAAAAAACTTCCTCCCCAAAATCTGCCTTCCGGGAGGGACCGATGATCCATTTTGTCTGGCCCTGGGCTTTTATCCTGTTCCCTCTCCCCTGGCTGATTTATAAGTTCTGGCCACCAGCATTAGCTGCTGAAGAGGCCGCCCTCTGGGTCCCAAGTTTATCCCCTTTTGCAGGGGTGCAGCATCAGCGTAGCCGCCGGAAGGGGCGTTGGCAGTTGCCCTTGGCCCTTTGCTGCTGGTTACTGCTGCTGGGCGCTACCGCCCGTCCACAATGGCTCGGTGAGCCGGTTGAACTGCCGGTCAGTGGTCGTGATCTGTTGCTGGCAGTTGATCTTTCCGGCAGTATGGAAACCAAGGATTTTTATCTTGATGGTGAAATGGTTGACCGTTTGACTGCATTGAAAGCGGTTGCCGGTGAATTTATTCAGCAGCGAGTCGGGGATCGGCTCGGGTTGATTCTGTTTGGTGACCAACCCTATCTGCAGGTCCCATTAACTTTCGATCGGCGAACGGTTGAGCAGTTGCTTGATGAGGCTGCCATCGGTCTGGCCGGTCAAAAAACGGCGATTGGTGATGCCATCGGTCTGGCCGTCAAGCGTCTCAAGGGGGGAACCGGCGAGGAGCAGGTTCTGATTCTGCTCACCGATGGCGCTAACACTGCCGGCCAATTAAAGCCACTCAAAGCAGCGGAGCTTGCTGCTGCTGCGGGGTTGAAAATCTACACGATTGGGCTCGGTGCCGAGACGATGAAAGTGCGTGGTTTTTTCTTCAATCAAACGGTGAATCCCTCAGCCGATCTGGATGAAGAGACCCTCACAGCGATTGCACAGCAGACCGGTGGACGATACTTTCGTGCCCGGGATACAAAACAACTGGCAAAAATCTATGCGGAGTTGGATCGTCTTGAACCCGTGGAGCGTGACCATAGTGTCTATCGTTCGATCTCTGAACTCTATCCCTGGCCTTTAGGTCTGGCTCTTTTTTGTAGCTCACTTCTCCTCTTGTTGCCACAGCTACCGCAGCGAACCGGCTGGAGGGGCAAATGAACAATTTTCATTTTTTGCGCCCGGAATGGTTGCTGGCATTGCTGCCGTTATTGTTGCTGCTTTTCTGGTTAGTACGACGGCGGTTGCACAGCCGTAGCTGGCAGGCAGTCTGTGATCCAGAACTATTACCACATCTGCTGCTTGGCCGCTCTGTGCGGCGGGCCAACTGGCCGATCTGGTTACTTTTGGTCGGTCTGCTGCTAACGGTTCTTGCCTTGGCCGGCCCAGTTTGGAAACGTCAATCGCAGCCGTTGTTTCGGCAACAATCGGCACTGGTGATTCTGTTTGATCTCTCCCGCTCAATGGCGGTGGCTGATCTGCGGCCAAGTCGTTTTTTGCGTGCGCGGCTTAAAATTGCCGACCTGTTGCGACAGCGCGAGGAGGGGCAGACAGCGCTGATCGTTTTTGCTGCGGATGCATTTACGGTCACTCCTCTGACTGAGGATCGACACACCATCGAATCTTTGTTGGAAAGTCTTGATCCGGAATTGATGCCGGTTCAGGGGAGTAATCTGACGCGGGCTATCCAGCGTGGAGCGGCATTGCTGCAGCAGGCAGGATTACAACGGGGGCGGCTGTTATTAGTAACCGATGAAGATCGCCCGGAACTTTCTCTTGCTGCTGCCAGACAACTTAAACAGCAGGGGTTTGAACTGGCAGTCCTCGGTATTGGTAGTTCGGAAGGGGCTCCGATTCCTCAACCTGGGGGTGGTTTTTTTAAGGATGGGCAGGGGAATCTGGTGTTGCCTAAACTTAATGCTGCCGGGTTACGACAGCTCGCAACCGCTGGCGGTGGTAACTATCAGCAGCTGAGTGTGGATGACACTGATCTGCGCAGTTTGCTGGCCGGGCTGGAAGGGCATCGCTTTGATCAACCGGGACAACCCGCAGCAGCGACCGGGGATCGCTGGCGTGAAGAGGGGGTCTGGTTGCTCTGGCCGGTGGTCTTTCTGGCGGCACTGGCTTTCCGGCGTGGTTGGTTGCTGGTTTTGACCTTGTTGCTGTTGCTTCCCCCCTCTGCCGAGGCGTTTAGCTGGGCTGATTTCTGGCAAACTCCGGATCAACAGGCAGCACAAGCTTTTGTAAAAAAAGATTACACCGGAGCAGCGCAACAGTTTCAGGATCAACGCTGGAAATCGAGCGCCCTTTATCGCGCTGGTGAATTTGCTCCCGCTGCTAAACTGTTTGAATCATCGCAGCACGCTGACGACTGGTATAATCAGGGGAATGCGTTGGCAAAAACGGGTGATTTTCCCGCAGCCCTTAAGGCCTATCAGCAGGCGTTGGAACTGGAACCAGAACATGCTGATGCGCAGTTCAATAAGGAGCTGCTTGAAGACGCTCTGCAACAGCAACAGAATGAGGAAAAGCAACAAGGTCAACGGAACCAGCAGGGTGACCAACACAACAGCTCCACCGAAGACCGAAATTCGGCAGATGAGGATCAATCCGCAGATCAACAAGCAAGCTCTTCTGAAAATAAAGAGGGGAAAGAATCGCCACAAAACAAGTCTGTCGGGGAGGATAAAAAATTACAAAATGAAAAATCTGCAACCGCTGCTGAACCAGGAAAGAAAGAAAAAAAACCAGCTGAACAAGCGGCTGAGACAACTCAAAACCTGGCTGAGGATTCCTCTGCTGATCAACCGGAAAGGCAGATCGATCCATCTGCAGCAGCACCTGAAGATACAGTTCCTGAAACTGCTGAACAGCGCGAATCACGGCTGCTGTTACAACAGATTCCCGATGACCCGGGGGGGCTGTTACGGCGCAAATTCCTCTATCAGTACCGTCAACGCGGTCACCAACCTGAAACGGACCGATCATGGTAAATAGATGGCGTATATTTTTGTTGTTCTTTTTGATCTGCACGCTTTGGGTCAGTACCGCAATGGCAATATCGGTGCAAGCGGTGGCAGATCGCAGCCGGGTCGCTGTCGGTGAGAGTTTAAACTTGGAATTGCGGGTCACTGGCAAGCCCGATATGGAGCCCGATCTCTCTCCTCTGCAGCAGAACTGGGATATTCTCAGGCAGTCACAGAGCAGCCAGATTCAGATTGTTAACAAGAGCATAAGTCGTTCAGTTATTTATAATTTAACCTTGATGCCCAAAAAAACGGGGACGGTGATAATTCCGACAGTTTGTTTCGGTTCTGATTGCACTATCCCACTCCCCATCGAGGTTATCTCCAGTTCCTCTACTGCCAAAGTAAGGAGTTCTTCACTGCTGCTGGAAGCCGATATCAGCCCGCAGAAAGTTGTGGTACAGGAGCAACTGTTACTCAGAGTTCGCCTGTTGCGGCGGATTGATCTCATCGATGGACAATTGACCGAACCGGATCCTGTCGGGGTTGCAACGGTGGTTAAACAACTTGGTAATGCACGTAGTTATGAAACCCAACGTGATGGTCAGATCTATCATGTGATTGAGCGTAATTACGCAATCTTTCCGCAGGAAAGCGGCATCTTGCAGATTCCAGCGTTGCAATTTGATGGAACGGTTGCCAATGGGACCTCCCGTTTTGATCCATTTAATCGTCAGGGGCAGCGGGTTCGCAGAATGACACAGCCTTTGCGGGTTGAGGTGCTGCCGCTTCCAGTTGATCTGGGTCTACGCCACTGGATTCCTGCAACGACACTTAAACTGCAGGATAGTTGGCAACAGCAGATTCCGCACTTTGTCGTTGGAGAACCGGTCACTCGTACACTGCATTTGCGTGCTAGTGGGGTGTTGGCTGCGCAGTTGCCGGAGTTAGAATTGAATCTTCCCGATGGCTTCAAGAGTTATCCCGATCAACCGCGCCGTGAAGATGAGTTGAACAGCAGTGGAATCACCGGATTGCTGGAACAGAAGATTGCCCTGATTCCAACTCGCTCTGGACATTTTCAGTTACCCGAAATTGATCTTGAATGGTGGGATGTTGCGACCGGGGAGTGGCAACGTGCCTATTTGAAGCCACTCTCTATCGATGTTGCAGCTGCTGCCAATGGTGTATCAGAGAATACACCAGTTGCGTCCGGTTCCTCTCTATCAGCCCCGGAGAAAAGTGCTTTACCAGAGAGACAAAAACCACTGTTAGCTCCGGTTCCCGTTGCAGTAGAAGCCACTGGCACAATTTCTCCATCAGCCAGTTTCTGGCCGTGGTTAAGTCTTGGCCTGGCCCTCGGCTGGTTATTATCCATGCTGCTGTTATTTCGGCAGCGGCGCTATTCACAGCCAATCACCGAGGTTGAACCCAAGGTCAAACGGCTCGATGAAAAATCAGCTCGTCTCATTATTGTCCAGTCTGCCCGCAAGAATGATCCCCAGGCAACCCGTCAGGCGCTGCGTCAGTGGTGTCAAGCCCTCTATCCAGAATTATCGACCGGTGCTTACGAACAATTTTTAAATGCCGTTGATTCGGGGTTAAGGGAGCAGTTGGAAAATCTGGATCGCAGTCTCTACGGAAGTTCTGGACAAGCCTGGAGCGGGGATGTCCTGGCGAAAATGATTGTGGACTGGCAGAAAAAAGAGGTTGGAAACAAAAAGGCCGAGCTGCCCGATCTCTATCCCTGATTTTGAAGTTCAATTCTTCACGGCGGAGAAGGATCATCAAGGCCGAGTCTGGGGGGGGTATCTGCAACAGATAAATGAATGTTTATTGATCACCTGGTTTTTTTGCTATACTGCGTCCGCAAATCGCTTTGTTATATTGTATTGCCGGAGAGGGTCTTAAAGAATAAAGATATTCCCCCTTGCCTCTGTCTCGTAGATTAGTGGAAGCGAACCCAACAAAGTATTGCTGCCTTGGTGGAAGAAACATCCTGATTTTCTCAGAAAGCACTTTTAAAACTGTATTCCTGGGAGCTGATTTTATGTGCAAGAAAATTTTCATTGCTGCAACTGGTCAACATTGCGGCAAAACCACGACCAGCTTATCCCTGCTCCATCTGGCGCGAAAAAAATATCATCGGGTTGGCTTTATCAAACCGTTTGGCCCTAAGCGGACCAATTATCTGGGACAATTCGTCGATGTTGATGCGGCTTTAATTGCCCATGTTTATGGTATGGAAGATCGGCTGGAACTGATGTCACCTGTGGTACTGGATGCCCATACGACCCGTGAAGTCCTGGATGGAAAAAAAGATCCGCAACACTATTTAGAAAAAATTTGTCGTGCTACTGCCGAGTTGGAAAAGAAATGTGATTTTCTGATTATCGAGGGTGCCGGGCACACCGGTGTTGGTTCAGTCATGGGACTCAATAATGGCCAACTGGCTCAACAGCTTGATGCTCCCGTTTTAATGGTTGCCGGTGGTGGTATCGGCAATGTGATCGATGCCATCGAACTGAATTTAGCCCTGTTTCGTGAAACCGGCGCTGAAGTGCGGGTGATTTTGCCAAATAAGTTAATTAAAAGTAAGCGGGAAACCACGTTGAAGTATCTTCGACTTGCTTTCAAGGAGTCCGCGATTCAGATCGTTGGTGGTTTTAACTATTCACCGATTCTTGCCAATCCAACCTTGAAGTACCTGTCTGAATTGTTGCACTGTGAGCTTCAGAGTGATAACGAACAGGCAAGCCGTATTGTCCATCATGTTCAACTTGGAGCCGCTTCAACACAGCGAATTATTGACCTGTTGCAGGAGTCAACGTTACTGATTGTCCCCAGCAGTCGGGATGAAGTGCTGGTGCTGCTGGCGACACTCTACCATCTTCCAAAATACAAAAATAAAATTGCTGGACTGGTTATTGTCGGGGTCGCTTCTCTTACGGAAATTGTGCAGCGAATTCTTGATGATGCCAATATTCCCTATATGAGGGTCGCTGAGACAGCTGCTGAAACTTATACAACTATTCAGGAAGATGTCGCTAAAATTGGAGCTGATGATGAGGAAAAAATAGCTTTAGTTCAGCAACTGGCTGAGAGTGATCTCGATTTCAAGTTGATTGATTCGCTATTTTAAGGATATGTGATTTATGGGTTTACTCGGAAAACTATTTGGTGGTGGCAGTTCTCTTGAAGGACTACGTAAGGCGGTTGTCCAAAAACGTTTTGTTGATGCTCGGTTCCTTGCCGAAAAGCTGGCCGGGCAATCGCTGAGTGAAGCGGACGCTGTTGAGGTTGAGCAACTCCGGATTATATCTGGCGATGGCCTGGCCGGACTGAATCTGGATGAAGCCTTGGGTCTGCAACGTTGTGGCCATTTTGAGCAGGCTGCCGAACATTTGAATTTAGCTCAGGAACAGGTTTGCAGCACTGAGTTGCGGGATAAAATAGAGCAAGCTCTGGCCGCCGAACCATTAGTTCCGGAGATAGCTTCAGCGGAAGATGATCGCCTGGAAGCCTGTAACTCCTGTTCTCCCCAGACAAAACCTCTGCTAAATGATGAAGATGCCATCTTGGGTGATGCCGAAAGTCAACTGGAATTGATTCTGACATCATATCCCGCTGATTTAGCCGAGCGTTACCTCCAAAAAAATGAAACTTTCAAAGCGGCTTTTTTGTTGTCGCAGGCCGGGCAGGATGAGCAGGCACTACCACTCTGGCAGCAGGTGGAAGCTGCAGAGCAAGATGACCTTTACTGGTTTGAGTTAGGTTCTCTTTTAGGGCGTACCGGTAATCTGGCAGAAGCTGGTCCCGCTCTGGAAATGGCTCTGGAGAAAAATCCTGAACTGTTACTGGCAATCGAAGCTCTGGTCCCGGTTCTGATTGCCGATGGAGATTACCATTTAGCGGAAGAACGGCTGCAGCAATTTCTCGATCAGGGGGGGGATGCTGCATTCTGTTATGGACAACTGACCTCGCTTTCGGTTCAGCAACAGGAATTCTCCTTTGCCGCTGAGTACGCCCGTCAGGCGATTGCAGCAGGAAATCTTGATCCCAAGTTTATGCTGTTGGCTGCCTCGGTTCTGGAGCATACGGAGGCTCTAGAAGAGACGGAAAATATATTGAGAAAGTTGCCTGCTTCTGGTCGTGGTTGTGGGGGTGGGGGTAGCAATCTACCGTTAGCCGAATTTTTGCTCCGGCAAAAACGTGAGCTGGGGACGATCCTCGATACTTTTAATGCCGCCTGTCGGGAAGACCCGGAAAATCCACGCTGGCAATTGCGGGTAGCTCAGACCTATCTGGCTAAAAAATGGTCCAAGGAGGGGTTGAAGTTGTTGCGTATGGTGGTTAATGATCCCCGCCTGGACTCTGAACTGGTTCAGGAAGCAAAGCAGTTGCTTGCGGAACAGCAGGGTTGATGGTGACTGCTATCACCACGCTGAAAGAGTACCTGGCGGACCATAATATTGAAGTCTGGGAATTTGTTGAACTGACAGCGACGGCTGCTACTGCAGCTGCGGCTGTTGGTTGCAGGGTTGCTGAAATCGCGAAAACTCTGTTGTTTCTGGTTGGTGGAACTCCGGTTGCGGTTGTGACCTGTGGTGATATGAAGGTGAACAGTTCCCGTCTGAAGCAGGTTTCTGGTTTGTCAGGAAAAGTGAAATTACCCCAGGGTGATGAGGTGTTAAGTCACACCGGTTATGCCCCCGGGGGTGTCTGTCCCTTTTTACTTCCACCTGAATTACCCCTTTTTCTTGATTCCTCATTACTGCGGTTCCCGGTGGTTTATGCCGCCGCCGGGAATAGCCATTCAGCTGTTCCAGTGACTCTCTCTCAACTCGAACAACTGACCGGTGGAAGCATTGCCGATCTCTGTGCCCCTCTTCCTGAAAAACCCAAGAGTCCCTGACGAATAGAATTTGAAGCCATTTAATTAGAATGCTAAGACGCTATGGACTCATTGATTCTCCCGGTGAATTCAGGACTGAAGTTTTACTCGATCGTCGATACCGTTTGTACGAATTGTGGGTGCTTTTAGCTTTATTAGTTTCCTTGAATATTTATATTTACTTGTTATAATGAGTTTTGCATTTTTTCTAATATGACTTGCTGTAAAGGATTTCACGATGGTTTGGGAGACTGCCAAACAGTCGGATAACAATTATAAAAATACTTGGGGATATGCTCAACTCCTTGAGCATATCGATATCGGCATCCTGGTTCTGGATTTGAATCAGGAGGCAATCGATTATTGTAATGCTGCATTTTTTGAAGTGTTACAGGATGAACAACTGTGTCGTAGTTATCAGGGCTTGTACAATCTTTTTGTACGGGATATTGAAGCACTGGACGATTTTGATCTTGCTGGGCGCGTTGCTCATCAAGTGACCCATCAGGGACGCTTGTTCGGCCATTCGGTTTACAAGGTGGCTTCCAACTATCGTTGTGTTTTTATTCGTGATATCACGGAGAAGAGCCGCCTTGAATCGATTGCTCAGGCTGTCAATACCATGGATAATATTGGCTTTATCTTTTCCGGGATTCGACATGAAATTGGTAACCCGTTAAATTCTCTAAAAATGGCTTTAAGTGTATTGAAGCAGAGTTCAGAAAATATCCGTCCAGAGATGCTGAAAGAATATATTGAGCGTGGTCTTGCCGATATCGGTCGGATGGAATATCTTTTGAAATCACTAAAAACATTTACCATGTACGACAGTGTTGATCTCAAAGATATGCACCTGGTTGAGTTTATGGACAAGTTTATTTCATTGATTGAGCGAGATTTTCACTCACATGGAATTCGGATTAAAACTGAAATTCCGCTTGATATTTCCCGGGTTAGAATAGACGAGAGGGCATTGCATCAATCATTATTTAATATTTTCAATAATGCAGCCGAGGCATTAAAGGAACAGCAGGCTGCTGAGATCAGTATTCAGGCTGAAGAGCGTGATCAATTGATTTGGTTGACAATTTCCGATAATGGGTGTGGAATTTACCCGGAACAGTTAAAGTATCTGTTTCAACCATTTAATACCAGTAAAGCAAACGGCAATGGACTGGGCCTGGTGATCACCCGTAAACTTCTGGCAATGATGCGCAGTGATATTGATATTGTCAGTCAGTTGGGCGACGGAACTCAGGTGATAATCAGGTTGCCGACTGTAGACGCGGTCGCTTCAAAAACCTGAACAACGATATTCTTTTTGCTCCAAAAACAGGTAGGCGTGTGAAAAAAATCCTGATAGTTGATGATGAAAAATCGTTTTTGCTCTCTTTGACCGATGGTCTCAGTGTCCATAGCGATAAATTTCAAATTTTAACCGCTGAAAATGGTCGTGAGGCCGTCAAAGTATTGCGTTCAGTTCCAGTTGATCTATTGGTTACCGATTTAAAGCTGCCGGAAATGAATGGTTTTGAACTGTTGGCCTGGACCAGTCGACATCAGCCACAATTACCAGTGATTGTGATGTCTGCTTTTGGAACTCCAGAAATTGAAGCCCGTCTGGCGAAGCTGGATACCCTCCAGTTTCTAGAAAAACCTCTTGATATTCAAATGCTTGAAGAGGGAATCTTCAGTGGGTTGAATGCGGGGGGGAAAAGTTTCATCCGCGGGATTACTCTGGCGACTTTTTTACAGCTGATGAAAGTCGAGAAAAAAAATTGTACCCTCAAAATTTTCAGTTCCGATCAATCTGCATACCTATATGTCAGGCGTGGTGAGGTGATTGATGCCGAGCTTGATGAGCTGGTGGGGCTGGAAGCTGCGCTGGAAATTGTCGGCTGGAGTGACGCTGAAATTGAAATGGATGGCATCTGTCGCCGGCAGGACGATGTTATTAATCTACCGATGGAACATTTGCTGATTGAGGCATTTAAACGTAAAGATGAAGCCGCTGAACTGGGGAGGACAGGTTTTGTCGATGTGGATAATGGTGTCAATGATTTTTTAGATGGTTTATCCGAGGGAAAGAAGCCGGTTGAAACTCCCGTTGATGAGACACTTAAACAAATGACAGAGGTTTTAAACAAGCTCTCTCCGGTGCAGGAATATACAATTTTTGATGAGAAGAGCACTATGCTGAATAAAAACTCCGGGAATTGTTCGCTGGATGGGATCGACCCCGCAGTTTTTGATTATTTATTGGCTCCATTGGCAGAGGATCTGAACTTTGGTGTTTGCCGTTTTGTTACTTTTAATAGCAGTCGCCGAAAACGCTATCTGTTATTCCACTACCAGCAATATCGCATTCTGGCAACATTAAAGCCAGGGACGCAGTCACAGCAAGTTATTAAAGAGATTGAGCAGAAGATCAGCCGCTGAATGGTATGGTTATAGTCAATACGTTCGGGAGAGGACCGAGTTATGTTGCATTTAATCGATGAACTCAAGGTGATTCCAGGAGTTATGGGTGCCTGTATCGTAAATTCTCAAACCGGGTTACAGGTAACAAATCTGCCCGCTGTCTTCAAGCCAGAACGTTTGACCCTGGTCGGTAAGCACTTGTTAAGGCTCTACTCCGTGGGCCGTATGAATTTTGCTGATTTGACTGATATCACCCTGAACTATGATGAATCGGTGGTGGTTGCGCGTGAATTAGAGAAAAATACGTTGGTTTTTGCCATTTGTGATCCCGCGTTCAATCTGAATCTTTTGACCATGTCGTTTAACTTACTTCATGAAGAATTTAAACTTGGTAACTTTACTGAAACAGTAGCTGAAACAGCTGCCCCGGTAGAAGCAGAACCAGCAATATCTTTACCGCCAATTGAGAAGGAGATTAGTGGGTCGCTCCAGAATCTGCTTGCAGAGATGAAGGCCCTTCTTGGTGGAATCCTGGGGCCAATGGCAGGATTTATTTTTGATGAGGTTACGGACAACTGGATAGAGCAGGGAGCCCCTGATTTTTCCCGGATTGAGGAATTGATTGAGCAGCTCAATCAGGAAATTGATGACCCGGATAAAATAGATAGATATCGCCAGCTCATTGCATCAGCCATCAAAGGTTTTCAGAAAGGTTAAACGGTTATGGCAACAGCAAAAGATTTTGTTGACCGGATAAATCGAATTGCCGGTGTCGCTGATTGTTTATTGGTGAGGAATGATGGACAGGTGATCAGTCAGACAGTGGCTGATAACGAAGTTGATTCAGCTTTGTTGCAAATCAGTTCTGGTTTGGCGCGTGATATAATGACCAATGTTGGTTTTAGCCACTGTCACTACATCAGCTTTAATCGGGTCAATAACCAGACCTTTTATATTTTCCCGATTGAAAAATACTTATTGGGCGTGACCCAACAGACAGATTGTTCTGTGACTGATATGCTGGATCAGGTGTTCCGGCTGATTGGTAAAGTTTCCAACAATAGTGCAAAAGCAGTATCTTAAACAGCCCCATCTCCAAAAGGAGAATATCAAGTGCTGGACCTGTTGAGACAACGGAGAAGTGTGCGCAAATTTAAACCGCAACCGGTTGAGGCAGAGAAGAGTGCCCAACTGAGTGAAGCATTATTGCGTGCCCCCAGCTCCCGAAACATGCAACCTTGTGAGTTTGTTCTGGTTGACGATTCCTCTATCTTAAAACAGTTGACCTCCGCTAAAGGGCATGGCACCTCTTTTTTTGCAACGGCTCCTCTGGCTGTGGTTATTACTGCCGATCCAAAAATTTCAGATGTCTGGATTGAAGACAGTTCTATCGCCGCAATTATTGTGCAACTGGCAGCAGAACGACTTGGGTTGAAGAGTTGCTGGGCCCAGCTGCGTTTGCGGGTGCATAATGATGACACCAGTGCCTCGGAATATGTTCGTCAACTGGTTGGTATTCCAGCAGGGATCGAAGTACCGATGGTCATTGCCATTGGTTATCCGGATGAGGATAAGGCCGGTCATCCCCGTAACTCTCTAGCTGCTACAAAAATTCATCACAATCGTTTTAATCAGCTGGATTAACAGGAGAACCATGTCAGCAGTAGTCGTTGGAAATAAGGTCAAGATTCATTACACGGGAACCTTTGATGATGGAGAGGTCTTCGATTCATCACGCGATACCGAACCGTTGGAATTTGAAGTTGGTGCCGGGCAGGTGATCTCGGGATTTGACAGTGCCGTCATCGGGATGAAAGTTGGCGAAGGTAAACAGGTACGATTGCCAGAAAATGAGGCTTATGGACCCTATAATCAAGAGATGGTTTTTGATGCTGCAGCTGACCAGTTTGAAGCGGGTTCAATTCCTGAAGTGGGACAACAGTTTCAAACGCAGTTGGAAGATGAAACCCCACTGCTGTTGACCGTCAAATCGGTAGAAGACGGCAAGGTTGTTCTCGATGCCAATCATCCCATGGCGGGAAAGACTCTCAACTTTGATCTTGAGGTTATAGAGATAGTTTAAGTTCTTCGCTTTGAGTCGTTAAAAAGCCGCAGGGTGGTTAGAACTCTGTGGTTTTTTTATGGTGAACGATGTCTGATGACTTGCGAAAAATAATCCATATCGATATGGATGCCTTTTACGCGTCAGTTGAGCAACGTGACAACGTTCAACTACGGGGTAAACCGGTTGTCGTTGGTGGCAATCCCGATAGCCGGGGAGTTGTCGCCACCTGCTCCTATGAAGCCCGTCAATTTGGAATTCATTCCGCCATGTCCTGCGCTCGGGCTTACCGTCTCTGTCCGCAGGTTATCTTTGTTCGTCCCCGCTTTGACGCCTATCATGAAGTTTCTCAGCAGATCAGAGCGATTTTTCTGCAATATACCGATCTGGTTGAACCTCTCTCTCTGGATGAAGCTTATCTGGATGTCTCCAGCAATAAGCCAAATATCCAATCGGCAACCTGGGTTGCTCAGATCATTCGGCAGAAGATCCGCAATGAAACTGCTCTGACTGCTTCTGCCGGAATTTCATATAATAAATTCCTGGCTAAAATCGCTTCAGATATCAAGAAGCCTGATGGCTTAACCGTTGTGACCCCGGAACAGGCGGAACAATTTATTGCCCGGTTGCCGATTCGACGCTTTCATGGGGTGGGGCGGGTGACCGAAAAGAAGATGCAGAATCTGGGGATACTGACAGGGGCCGATTTGCGTCAACATTCTCTGCAGGAGTTGGGCAAGAATTTTGGCAAAGCAGGAGAGTACTATTTCAACATTGCTCGTGGTATTGACCTGCGACCAGTGGTACCGAACCGGGTGCGTAAATCAATCGGTAAAGAAACAACGTTGACAGAGGATACCGCTGATCATGGCCAGATGCTGACCATCATTGGTGATCTGGCAGAAAAAGTTGCAACACTTTTGCAGACAAAACAAACCAGTGGATTGACCTTGACGTTGAAAATAAAATATTCAGATTTTCAGATTGTGACGCGAAGTATCAGCCGGGAGCAGCCAATTGAAACTGCAGAGGAGATCCTGTTATTGTCTGAAAAATTGCTGCAGAAAACTGAAGCAGGGGAGAGATCGGTACGGCTTCTGGGGGTGACAATCTCTCATCTCACCACAGAGATGCCTGCTGATGAGCCACTACAGTTGGAATTGCCTTTCAGATCGTGAGAGGGAGGAGATAGCCCTCCGATTCTAGTTTGATTGTATCAGACGATGAGCGCTATCCACCAGGTGGCTAAAACCAAAAGAGCAGAGAACAGGGCTAATCCCCGGTTGATTTGTTCACGCGGCCGGTTTAATCCCTGTGGAAGATATTCTGACACCAGACCTAAACCAATCCCGGCTAGAAAACCAAACAGATGGGCTCCAATATCGGTATTTTCGCCACTAGTTCCGAGGAGGGCTAATAATCCAAGTGCAGCTGCAAGCGGTAACGGCCAACGGCGTCGAAGATTATTACGGAAATGGAGCATGTTGATGGTGGCAAGTAAGCCGACGGCTCCAAAGACAGCGGTTGATGCTCCAATGGAACGATGGTCTGGGGATTGGACCGCAGCATTCAACAGATTTCCAAGAGCCCCGGCACTGAGAACCAAAAGCCAGGCGCGTCCCGATCCCAGCAATCGACACAGGCGTACCACGAAAATGCCACCAAGGGCGATGTTACTGACCAGGTGGAGGGGGCTGGAATGGAGGGTTAATGCGGTGATCAGTCGCCACCATTCCCCATGGAGAATTTTTTCCGTATGGGCATTGCCAAGTTTAACCCAATCGACTGGATGATGTCCGAACAGATTGATTTGCTGCTGGGTGACGTTGTAGAAAACTGCCAGAATAATTAAAATCCAGAGGGTCGATGCGGTATTTTCGTGTAATTTTCTCTCGATAGGTGGTGGTGGCGGCCAGTTACGGTTCTCTATTTCGTATTGAATTAATTCCTGACAGGCATTTTGATATTGATCTGTGGGAACAAAGAGTTGCCACTTGTCGTTACGCTTTTCACTGCGACAAGGAATCTGCCGCGATTGAAGAACCAGCATCCAGTTTTTCAGTTTGCGTTTCGGGATAGTCTGATCTGATGGCCCATCCTTCAACTCCGGTGGGATCGGAACCCAGTCCAGTAGTTCAATTTCTATCCGTTTTTCTTCAATCATACTTTTCATAATTGCAGATAACTGATATTAACGGTACTGCCAAAATCTGTTGTTGCCTCAGACACATGCGGACAATTGCGGACAAAAACACAATCTTTTTCTCACACAAAGCCGCAAAGTCACAAAGAAAGTCAAAAACAAGATCATAACGTCAGGTTTAAAACCCGAATCTAAGGTTTTCTCTGCGGTCTTTGCGCCTTGAGTGAGCGCAGCGAACGAGCGTGAGGATGATTGTAGATTTGCTTTTTTCTTCTTCAATCCAGGATTTTTATGACTGTCAAACAAATTGCCGATGAATTATGTCTATGGCAACACATAGAGATTGCTGTCAATACCATTCTTACGAAAGGATCAGCTTCTGTTCTTCTTGAGAGGATTGCCACAATTCCCGTCCACAAAAGCCGAGCAACCCGAAGATTAGGAGCTTATGTTTCCATGGGTGAAACGCCTGTCTGCATTCGCCTCCAATTTGCCCAGGAACCGGATAATCTGAAACAAACATTTCTTCATGAGGTTGCCCACGCTTGCGATCATTTAAGCCGAAAGTCCGGTCGTCCATCTTATCAACGGGCTCACGGCTCTTCCTGGAAGATTTGGGCGAAGGAACTCGGGATTTCACCCCAATGTCGCGGTGAGAGCCCCGCAGTCAGACAGCTCCATCAACAGCGTCTGAAACTGGTTGCTATCTGCCAGAAATGTGGTGCCGAATTTCATCGGGTCAGGCGTTTGAACCGAAACCGAACCTATACCC
>JAGGWI010000142.1 GCA_021157505.1 Desulfuromusa sp.
AATGTTAGCACGGATATCATGCTATGACAACTACAGGAATTACATCGATACAGATTTACAAAGTCGTGAAAAACTGTTTGCAAGGTGATTGTTTCCGGTTTCTGAACGATTCCGCAGATGTTCGCCGATAAAGCGAGAGAGCAATGACGTCCAGGACGTTCCTCCCGGGAAGGACAAGAAAGCTGGGGAACGCCCCTAGTTTTCCCGATTGGTTACTCAGTTAATCATAACCAATCTCTTTCTGGTGTCGAAACGCAAGAATAAGAACAGAATCGGTAGTTACCGAGTAATGATAGAGAGCAACATAACCTGTATTACCAAAAGAGATGATCAACTCACGCAGATCCAGATGATTTTCTACCGGTCTACCTGATTCCGGCTCGGTTTCCAGGCGGGAAAATTGTTTTTCAATGACCTGTGCGGCTTTTATTGTTGCTGAGCGGTCCTTTTCAGCTAAAAAACGGCGACAGTGCTCCAAACCTAAGACAGCATTTTCGGTGATGATTACTTGTGGCATTCGGGAATCCCGACTTCATTGTCAGTCCCCCAGGTTTGCAACCATTCCCGTACTTCAGCCCCGGTCAAATGTTTTCCAGTTTGGTTATAAGAACTCCAGGATGCCAGAGCTTCCTGAACAAACTGCTCTTTAGCTTCTTCTTTTTCAACATAGTCACGGATCGCTTCACGCATGATTCTATGAGCAGAACGCTGCTGCCGTTGAGCCAATTGCTGAACCCGGTTTTTTAAGTCATCGTCAAGCTTAACTGATGTTGCAGATGTTGCCATATTCACATCCTCCGTCACTAAAAATCTGTCACAGAAAAAAAATAAGGTAGTAATGAGTACTACCTTATCATTATTTTAAACACCTTGAAAGCTTTCTTCTCTTCACGTCTGTTCTCATCTGCTGAATAAATATCAGCAAAAAATTCAATTACGTACTTATCAACTGCCTGTAGCCTTCAATTTCGGCAAGAGAGGCAGATTCCTGGTGTTAAAGCACTAAAGCAACTACGTCCCGTTGTCACCCAGATACTTGATAATTGAGATGTGACCCTCTTGCCTGACCTTTTCATTATGGTACCAAAGCGACTATGTTCTCACCTGCTTAATAGACATTCTGTAAAACATCCGACAACGGACTCACGGTGACTTTTTCGTGAATGGGATAGGGTTCCCTGACCGGAGCAACGATCCATGCCCGTTCAATTTCAAGGTCACGCAATCCGTTCCAGAACCCTTTACTGACCTTTGGTGCCGCAGACACCTTAAATTCAAAAGCCAGTTTCCGTCGTCCGCGCACCAGTATCAGGTCAATTTCAGTCCCTGAAGCGGTTCTGTAAAAATACGGATTCCAATCAGGAAAAGCAGAAATAATCGTTTCCATGGCCATAGTTTCCCACGACGCACCCAATACAGGATGCCCCATAAGCTCATCAAAGGTATCAATGGCAAGCAGCGAATGAAGAATACCGGTATCGCGCAGATAGACCTTCGGTGATTTTACCAGGCGCTTTTTCAGGTTCGCCATGTAAGGCGGAAGAATTCGCAACATGTAGGTTTCGGCCAACAGGTCGATATAAGAGCGAAATGTTGTATGGCTGACTCCAAGGGAAGATCCAAGCTGTGAACTGTTAAGCAGTTGTCCCTGATTGTGAGCACACATTTGCCAGACCCTTTTCAAGGTAGGAGCCGGAATACGAAAACCAAGCTGCGGGATATCCCGCTCCAGAAAGGTGCGAATAAAATTTTCTCGCCAACGTTTGCTCGCTTTTTCGTTACGCGCCAGCAAGCTGTCGGGAAAACCACCCCTCAACCAGATGTCATTGAGTTCAAGAGAATGCGCTGATTGATCAATTTCAGAATAAAGCAAGGGGGTCAGTTCAAGATAGGCGATGCGCCCGGCTAAAGTTTCAGAACTTTGGCTGATCAAGTCTCTGGAAGCGGAACCGAGAAACAAAAACTGCGTATTGCGCTGACGTGCGTCGATCACCGCACGTAAATCAGCAAAAATTTCGGGAAGGTGTTGAACCTCATCCAGGCAAATTAACTTATCGGAGTGTTGTGAGAAAAACAGTTCAGGAGCCTGTAGTTTGGCCAGGTCGGCAGGGCTTTCCAGATCGAGGTAAATTGAATCGGGCAGATCAGCAATTATTTTTTTCGCCAGCGTCGATTTACCGCATTGTCGTGGCCCCAATACAGCAACAGCGGGAAAGTCGAGAAGAGAGTCTTTAAGTTCAGCCTCAAGATTGCGATGAAGATATAAACTTTGCATATTGCAAGACTACCACTCAATCTGCATAGTTACAAGCGGTCAATTCTCTACTCTGATTATTTGCGACACCTAAACGGTTCAGCAAATTTTCGCCGCGACTCCGAATAGGATAATTTGACCATTTCACTCCACAACTTCAAACAGAAAGTGGATTTATAAACAGCGTCCCCTGCTCTACACGATCAATATTTTACCATTTTTTTTATCTACTTCTAAATCCCTCAAACTTAATAGTACTCCCGAATAT
>JAGGWI010000216.1 GCA_021157505.1 Desulfuromusa sp.
GTGACTGCAGCGGCCGCACGAAACAGCCCGTCGGGACTGACCACCCGGATCAAATGATCTGCCATTATTTGCACCTTAGATACACTTGCAATTATCCCCTTAAACGATGACCCTTGCCAATCAACCAGGCCGCCCAGATAAACAGAATAACGGCAAGGACACCACTGAACCCGAAAGCAACCAGGTAACTTGTATCACCGAAACCGATCAATGCATGACGAAACCCGTCAATCAGGTAAAATAGCGGGTTTAAATGGGAGAATTTTCCCCATGGATCGGGAAGGATAGAGATTGGATAAAATACTCCCCCGAGGAAGATTAAAGGCATAATAAGAAAACTGGTGTACATGGAGATTGTGTCAAAACTCTGTGCATAGATTGCCGCAATCAAACCAAACTGGGCAAACATGAAGCTGGCCAACATCGCCATCAAAATCCCCAGAAATGGAGACTCCCAAGGGAGGGTCGCAAACATTGTTGAGATAATCCAGACCACCGAACCAACCAACAGCCCGCGAAGCATTGCTGCCAGGGTATAGGCCATAATAAACTGCGGTGGAGTGACCGGTGTCACCAGTAAATCAACAATCCCCCCAAGATAGCGCGACATAAACAGTGATGAAGAGGTGTTGGCAAAGGAATTATTGATAATTCCCATCATAATCAAGCCCGGGATAACAAACTGCGCGTAGCTGAAACCTTCAACAATACTCAAACGCTCTCCCAGAGTTGCCCCGAAGACAAACAGGTAGAGACCAGCGGTGACGATAGGAGCCAATAATGTCTGGGTTGAAACTCGACAGAAACGGAGAATTTCCTTTCGCAGCAGAGTAAAAAAGGGGAGCCATGGGTAAAATCGACGCTTTAAATCAAAGTCCATCCACACCCCCATTTATCCCGGTCAACTGAATAAAAACCTCTTCCAAACTGCTCTGATCAGTTTCAATATCACGAATCTGCAACTTTTGACTACAGAGTTGAGCGAGAACCGAGCCCACGTCAATTTCAGCTGGAAGGTTGAGCAGTAACATCCGCCCATCCGCCTTCAACTGTGGTTTGCAATCTTCCAGCCCCGGCGGCACGCTCTTTAATGGCTCAGTCAGCCATAAGCGCAATTGACGATTTGATAAACGGCGCACCAGTTCGTGAGTTTCCTCCAGAGCAATCAGATCACCATGATTCATGATGGCGATGCGATCACACATCTCCTCAGCTTCCTCCAGATAATGGGTGGTCAACAGAATCGTTGTCCCCTGCCGATTAATCTCCCGGACAAAATCCCAGAGACCATGGCGCAGCTCAACATCCACCCCGGCGGTCGGCTCATCCAGAATCAGTAACTGGGGGTGGTGGATCAACGCCTTGGCAATCATGAAGCGGCGCTTCAACCCCCCCGATAACTTCAACATCACCTTATGCAAATGAGGTCTCAAACCCAGACGGTCGATCAGCAACTGTCGCCAGTCGGGATCATCTTTGACTCCGTAATAACCAGCATGGAGCTTCAGGGCCTGATCTACGGTAAAAAAGTTATCAATGACAACTTCCTGATGGACAACTCCGAGCATCCTGCGAGTGTAGCGATAATCACGCTGGTTGTCATAGCCAAAGGCAGTGATACTCCCTGATCCCAAGCGGACAACCCCGGCAATCATATTGATTGTGGTACTTTTCCCAGCCCCATTGGGGCCGAGCAAGCCAAAAATCTCCCCCTTGTTAATTGTGAAATTAACCCCCTTCACCACGGGGACACCATCAAAGGACTTATATAGATTTTCTATCACCAGTGCACTCATGGCGCAAATATACAACCGCACCTTCAGCCTTGCAAGGACGGAGCGCATCAATTCTGATTATATCTGTCACTAAAAGGACAACTTGAACTTTCAGCTTCTTGACAGAGGCGATAAACTTGACCATGATGGTGATATATAGTGCATTCAACCGCCATCCTTTTATTCAGTGAATACCGCCCAAGAGGACAGAATCCTGCCAATGGTCATGAAACAAATACACTCTTATCTGCTGGCTAAAAGCTATGACTACGTCATGCGCAACACTGAAAAGCGCTGTCTGCAAGGGTGGCGCAAAGAACTGCTTGCTCAAGCGAGTGGTGACCTGCTGGAGATCGGAGCGGGGACAGGGGTCAACCTTCCTCACTATCCCAATAGAGTCTCACGAATTACCCTGAGTGAGCCGGATCTACAAATGCGTAACCAACTCCAGCGCAAAACCGGCCAATTCCAAAATGAACGACTTGACATTACCTCCTGGGGAGCAGAATCGACAGGGATGCCAGACGCCTCCTTTGACACGATTGTTTCCACTCTGGTTCTTTGCTCCGTACCCAGCCTTGAAAACAGTCTCAACGAGATCTATCGGCTATTACGGCCGAATGGCGTTTTACTTTTTCTGGAACATGTTATCTCTAACCACCCGCCAACTCGAATCTGGCAACACCGACTTGAACCCCTCTGGGGGCTCTGTGCAGGGAATTGCCGTTTAACCCGCGATACAGCCACGGCTATTCTTGCTACCGGTCTACAGATTGAACAGTTGACCGAAGCCCCAATGGCAGGGACTCCTGCCTTTGTTCGGGGAACAATTCGTGGTATAGCAAGAAAATCATTGGATTCCGGGGAAAGGGTTTAGCTATGTTCCTGCGGTCAAACTGGTTCCGGCAATTATTCTCAGGTGGAGATCAGGAAGTAGAAAATTCTTATTTTGATCTGGATAACATCCCCCCTTGCCCAGCCTGTGGGTCAGATGATGTGGCAATTTTTGTCTATGGCAAACCACAAATGGACAAAGCCACCCTGGAGGGACTGGAGTCAGGAAAAATTATCTCGGGTGGTTGTATGATTCGCAAAACTGCCCCTAAATGGCATTGTTACAATTGTAATAATGATTTCGGACGACTGCGATAACCAGTCGCAACTTCACCCAAACTGAATCGCTACATGCAGATTCAAGTCATATCCCAAGGAGACAATAACTATGGCAAAAGCAAGCGCACGGCACATTCTGGTTCCCACTGAAGAAGAATGCAATAATCTAAAAACTGAAATTGAAGCTGGTGCCGATTTTGAAAAAATTGCAGAAAAACACTCTAAATGCCCATCCGGTAAACAGGGAGGTGCTCTGGGGGAATTTTCTCCAGGTCAGATGGTGAAAGAATTTGATGAGGTTGTTTTTAGTGGCGAGATTGGCAAGGTTCTCGGTCCGGTAAAAACTCAATTTGGATATCACCTGATTGAAGTTACTGACAGAACTTAGGGTAACAAAACAGAACCCCGCCCATTTTTGGGTGGGGTTCTGTTTTTGAAAACTTGGAACCGGTAACAAATTTTTTTGCACTGAGCAACGGGACAAACAATCCCGGTTAATTCAAACATCATTGAAAGATGAACCATGAAAACCCTGGAGCAAAGCTACCTGAATCTAAAGGACAATGTTGATAAATATCTTGCCGGCGACATCAGTGCGACCGATTTAAAGAAGGTGTGCAGTCTTCTGGGAATTTATCAACAGCGTAATGGCCTTTTTATGCTGCGAATCCGGATTACGGGAGGTCATATTTCTGTCAGTAAATTACAGAAAGTTGCAGACATTATGGATGAGTATAATGTTGGATTTGCCCATATCACCACCAGGCAGACCTTACAGCTCCAGGATGTTGCTGCTGCTGACATTGACCCTATTCTTAAGAAACTGACAGCAAACGGTATGCCATTCCGTGGCGGCGGCAGCAATACCTATAGAAACATTCTGGCGTCAAGTGACAGTGCTGTTGCCACAGATGAAACCTTTGACGTGCTCCCCTATGCTCAGGCATTAAATGATTTTTTATTCACCTACGACAAAGCTATTGAGCTTCCAAGAAAGATAAAATTTGGTTTTTCTTCCGGAGGAGATGACTCTATAAAAGCTATCGTTCAGGATCTCGGTTTTATTGCAAAACAGCAGAATGGGGAAAAAGGCTTTGAGGTCTATGCTGGTGGCGGCATGGGTAAGGAGAGTATTCTTGGAGTTAAAGTTTTTGACTTTCTTCCAGAAAATCAATTTGCAAAATGTGCGAAAGCGGTCACTGATCTCTTTTATGATCATGGTGACAGAACAAACCGTAGCCAGGCACGATTACGCTTTGTTCACAAACGATTAGGCAAAGATAAGTTTATTGAACTGTTTCAGGAGTATTTTAAAAAAAGCACCGTAGCTGTAAAAGTGACTGCCAATCAGGACATTGAAGGGGAAGTTAAATCCCTGCAACAGTTTGAATTCAATATTCCCGATGATAAACACTATAGACAGTGGACTGCATATGCTACATGCAGTACTAAATTCGGGGATGACATTATCTCCCTCAGATTGTTTGTCCCCTACGGAAACCTGAAGGCAAATCAGATAAGAGAAATTGCGGACCTTGCAGAAAAATGTGGGCTTTCATTTGTTCGACTGACCCAGAGTATGGATATTTTATTTCCCTTGATTCACAAATCCGTACTGCCGGTTATCTTTGCTAGTTTCAATAATGAGCTAAGAGATTTAGACCTCTCCCTGCTCTCATTCAGAGGGCACCTGACCGCCTGCATCGGGCCGAAAGTATGTGTGATCGGAATTGCTGATGCGCCAGCCCTCAGTGATATGATCGCTGCTGCTCTGGATGAATATTTCACTGAATATCCTGACAAAAAACCGAAAGAAGTTCTTTCTATTCTACAGGAGCTTAAAATCTCCGGATGCCCAAATACATGTTCAGGACATATCGTCAGTAAGATAGGGTTACAGGGAATGAAAAAACGGGTCAATGAGGTTTTAACTGAAGGAGCTTTTCTCTATACCGGTGGGAACGCGGATCAGGATGACGCCTGTCTCGCAAGTTCAGAGAAAGAGTTCTTCCCCAAAAATCAAATTGCCCGGGCGGTTAGAATAGGTGAGAATTCAAGGAGCTTACCTCTGTAGCGTAACCACCATTGGAGTGACCAAAACCGTTGCTGTTCCTAGGAGGCTGTCGGACTATACGGGTCGAAGCGAAAATTTGGAAGTTTGAGAGCAGATTTTAGCTTGTTTAAGAGTAATAGCCGTAGCTATTGGTCGAAAAGGAGCTGAAATATGGGCCAAACAGCCGGATTTGCAGCCGGGTCATGGATAGTCCGACAGCTTCCTAGTCCATCAGTTTATCCAGTTCTAGCAGAATTTCCGTCTGCTCCTGGATTTTTTCATGGTAATAGTTCCAGACATGATAACTCTGCAACCCCAGAATCGTTAATCCAACCACAAAAATTGCCCAGAAGTTTTCGCTCAAGCCCTCAGAGAAATGGTAAAAGAGATAAAATGCCCCCAGATAACCAAAGTGTGCCAGAGCACCACGTGGTTTATTATCACTGGCCATCTGCGTTAGAATGAGAATAAGTGCTGAAAACCCGTAAACAACCAGAGCCCAGTTAATATACTTGACCGGAGGCCCTGCTCCTAAAGCAACCCGGATCGATTCACTTAGTGGGGGGAGGAAATCAAAGTTACGAAAAGCACCCATACTTAAGGCAGTAAACAGAGCAAGAATCCAGAGACCGGTACTGGAAAACAGCTCCAGTTTTTTAATCTTCGCCTGAACCTGTTTCCGAAGGGGATTGATATCTGGTAGAGGAGCTTCAGCTTCTTGTGTCATCAGGATCCATCGTCTATATTTTTACCAGGGTTTTTCAGCCCCTGCAAATCTCGCAAGGCCTGATCCCGCTGTTTGACCAATAGGCGAAAATCTTTATTTAATTTTCCAAGTTTGTGATCAGACTTGGGTAAGTCCGATTCGGCAACCCCTTGAGCCGCTTGCTCCGCATTATAGGTCAGCCGGAGAATTGGCAGAAAGAGATTCATCCTCAACAGGGCAGTCACACCACCTATGGTTAAGAACAACACCATTATACTGAAAATCATCATCCGGTAGCGAAGTACCGAAAGAGTCTTATCCAGAGATTCACTTGAGACAGCCATACTGAAAAAACCGAGAACCGGCTCATCTTTGGCATGAAAATGACAAGCCGCAGTTGAACAGCTGGGTTCATTCATAATGGGCACTGAGACGGTAATGTTGCCATTCGCATGGTCAATGTCGCGCAGAGCAGTTTCTTTGGGAATAGGATCAGCCTGTAAAAATGCTGTAATATGGTCATCTACCGTATTTGATTGAACTTCAGCCTTGTCCTGACCAGAGAACTGAACCTTGCCATTTTGATCGTAAATTCTGATCAATTCAACATTTGATCTTGTTCCAATACTCGTCACAATATTTTGGATAGAATGCCGATCATCTTCCATCATGGCATAGCTTGTTGATTTAATTACAGTATCGGCACAATTATTCAAATTCCGCAGGGCTTCATCCGTCATGTCTGACTTGACAAAGGAGTACAGCAGGATGCAGACAAAAACAACAAATCCTGTGACCGCAATAGTAACCGGCACTATAGCTCTGGCAATCAGATTATCAAACATACTCTTTTTCTCCAGGTTGTTGTGATTTTGGTGATAGTAAAATAAAAAACCCTGACAGGCAAAGGATATCTTCACCGGTCAGGGTTTTTCACTTAACACTTACAGAAACTTATTGCCCTCTCTTGGTCAGACAATAACTGTTCCTCTATTCCTCCGCCTGAGATCTGAACTTGTAGAGGATCGGCAAGCGGGCCAGAATGAAGCGATAGGTCGCAATATAAATAGCAAAGATTGTAATCGCTATGATGAACTCCAGATAGTGTGGAATTTCTTGGTATAACTGCCAGTTGAAGGCAATCAGGGCGGTATTCAGACGGTTCAAAATAATACCAAAAACGGTCAGGAAGGCACCGATACGGCACAATCCAACCAGTTTGTGGTGAATTCCATAAGACAAAATAAGCAGCGGAACGATCACAAAGCCAAGCATTTCGACCCACCACCAAACACCCCAGCCGGTGAAAAAGTATGCCCACTCATTGTCATGAGCAACAGCGATAAATTTCATAATAATATAGGTACTCAACCCCATGGCGGCACCCTTGGCCAGAGCAATCGTGATCCAATCAAGATTATCAATAAAGCGCTTATCACAACGCCACTTCATCGTATAGATAACGATAGTGCTGACACTGATCACCATGCACAACCCGGCAGGAATCGATGAGATGAAGAAAAGAATCCACTGAAATGGTGCGGAATACCAGAGCGGGTGAACTTTTCCCGGAGCATACAAAAACAATGCCCCCAAAGCACCCTGGTGCAGGGTTGAAAGGATAACACCTGAAACAGTCAAACCGATAGTTCCCTTGCGGATAAAATCATAGCCACGCTGGAAACCAATCCACTCAAAAAAGGCGGTGGAAACTTCCATAACCTGAACCGAAAGGTAAGTGGCAACATGCCAACCAACCAGAAACAGAACCGCAGCAGGTCCAAAGGAGTAGACCATCGGATAAGACAGACGCCACGGCTGGCCAAGGTCAACCAGCAAGTAAACGACTGCAAAGAAATACCCAAGCAGACCATTCAAAAGAGCAAGGCGTTCAATCGGCTCAAAGTCATGTCGACCAAAGATCTCGACTGTGGTTCCAAGCATAAAGCCGGAAGCAGACAGCGGAACCATACAGAACAGCCCAAATCCAAGGAACAGTCCCCAGGGATAATCATAGGAACCGTGGGTCACTGCGCCCAGACTGAAAACAAAACGGTAAAGAATAACCGGAATTCCGATGGCAAAAATAATCGCAAATAACCAGTTAAGTTTATTACGCAGAGCTTGACCAATATATTGATCCAAGGTCAAACCGAGCAGTAGTTTTTCCATTATTGACCACTTTTGTCCATCAGTCTTCATTGATGCATCATGCGGCTTAATGCCGAAAGTTTCTAATTTTCTCATTGTTAGTGGCCCTCCTGCTCGTCGTGGCTGTGATCATCTCCATGACCGTGAGATTTTCCTTTGGTTGCAAGCAGATGGAAGCCTGTAAACAGCGCCGGCCAGACAGTCAAGACGACAGGAACTATAGCGAGGAAATCTTTGACATTATCAATAATCGGTTTTTTCGGCAGATGGATATCAAATCCGGCCTCTTCAAACGGAGCGCTGGAAATATAGAACCAGCCCGTGCCACCAACTTCTTTTTCACCGTAAACATGGTCAACATATTTATCGGGGTTCTTTTTGATCCGCTCATGAGCAATCACCATCAGGTCTTTCCGTTTGCCAAAGGTCATCACCTGTTGGGGACAACTTTCAACACATGCTGGCGGCCGTCCCTCTTTTAAGCGAGTGTCGTAACAGAAGATACATTTTTTGATCACCGGATTCAGAACCGAATGGTAAGTGTAAGCGGGGATATGAAATGGACAAGCAATCATACAGTTCCGACAACCGACACAGACGTGCGAATCGTAGATAACGGCACCTTCCGGAGTCTTCGTGTAGGCATTAACAAAACATGAAGTCAGACAAGCCGGCTCGTTACAATGGTTACATTGAATTTTTCGGTACAGTGGTTCCTCTGTATCTTTTGGCTCATAGCGATTAACAATGGTGTAAGCTTTGTCGGTGGTCCGACGTTTCTGGCCATGATGAATCTCATCGAAAACCGAATAATCGTCAAAC
>JAGGWI010000121.1 GCA_021157505.1 Desulfuromusa sp.
CGACGCTGGTGATCATAGCGGCGTGTCCAACGCCGCAGTATTCCGCACAGAAGATATCGTAGCTACCGGTTTCTGGAGCCTGAAACCAGACGTAGGTTTCCATCCCCGGAACGGTGTCACGTTTGATGCGAAAAGCCGGAACAAAAAAACTGTGCAGAACATCTGTTGAATAGAGGAGAACCTTGATCGGTTTATTGACCGGGACATAAAGTTTACTCTCTTTGCGCCCATCCGGATATTCAAATTGCCACGACCACATCCGTGCGGTGGCTTTTACTTCCATTGCCCCTTCAGGAATTTCACGCAGGCCGACATAGTTGGTCCAGCCATACCAGAACATCGTCAACACAATCAATATTGGAAGAACGGTCCAGACGGTCTCCAGCCAGAAATTATCAGCAACCTGTGAGGTTGGTTCCGGGTATTTTGAGCGTCGGTACTTAATGACAAAATAAACAGTGACAACGGTGATTCCCAGCAGCAAGATCAGGGAAAAACCGAAAATATAGATCATTACGTTATCGACAGCCTGTGCAGTAGGATTATTCAGCTGGTTCACGATTTCTCCCTCGTGTCATGTGTGACACGACACTAACGATAAAGGATATCGGTAAAGGTCAATCCGATAAATGTTGCCACAATGATAAGCAGGGTCAGTATCCCGAGTTTAAACAGTCTGGATTCCTGCCTCAGGTGCATAAAAATAAAAACCACCAGGCTCGATTTGACTGAAGCGATCGTCAGTGCGACCCAGATATTTAACGCTCCCAACTGAATTCTGGAAACGACCACTGTAACCACCGTTAATACCAGTAAGACGACCCAGATCAGGATAAAAGTTCGGTAGGGAACCGGTTCATGTTTATGTTCTGACATTGTTCACCTCACAGAATCAGATAGTAAAGTGGAAATAGAAAGATCCAGACCAGATCGACCAGATGCCAGTAGAGGGCACAGTTTTCAAATAATGTGTAGCGCTCACTGGTCACCTTGCCTTTGGCAATCAGTACGGCAACAATTCCGATAAAAGTGCCACCGATCAGAATATGCACCCCGTGCAGCCCCGCAGTGAAGTAGTAGAGGTTGAAGAACGCGGTAATTCCGGGACCCAACTCCGCCAGATGATCCGACCCGGGATAAATTCCGTGATCGATCTCGGCGGACCACTCAAAGTACTTGTTGATCAAAAAGACCACAGCCAGCGCTATGGTGATATAACAGAGAGTCAGGGTCTGTTTTATCTTGTTTCTCTGAATCGCAGTCACAGCTAATGCAATGGTTAAACTGCTGGTCAACAGGACGATGGTATTGATCGTCCCGAAATAGATATTCAGCATATGGCTGGCTTCGGCATATTCCTGGGGGAATTTGGCCGCAGCCATGGCGTAAAGGATAAACAGCCCGCTGAAGAGGATCACCTCGGTGTAGAGAAACAACCACATCCCGAAGCGGGCACCGGTATCATCACGATGTTCAATACTCATCGGCTACTACCCCTTTATAGTCATAGGGACCCTTGGTGACGATCGGATCTTCCTCACCAAAGTTTTCCATCGGCGGAGGTGACGGAACTGACCACTCCAGAGTCGCACTTCCCCATGGATTATTGCCGACGGGGGTCCCTCTGCGGATGCCATTCCAGAGATTGACAAACATAATGACCAGACCGATGAACAGAACCCAGGAACCTACGGTAGCGACAACGTTGAGAGCTTGGAATTCAGGCAGATAGTCGTAATAACGCCTCGGCATCCCCTGAATGCCAACGGCTTGCATCGCCATGTACAAAACGTTGAAGCCAGCGAAAATCAGCGCCCAGGCAATGACCGCAGGCTTATGTTTATACATCCGCCCGGTGAATTTAGGCAGCCAGTAATGCAATGCGCCAAAGAAGGCAAACCCGGTTCCGCCAAACATGACGTAGTGAAAATGGCCAACAACAAACGTGGTGTCGTGCAGGTGGATATCGCTGGCTACAGCTCCCAGGGCCAGTCCGCCAAGCCCGCCAATGGCAAAATTGAAAATAAAAGCCAGGGCGTATAACATCGGCGGCGCCAGTTGGATGGAGCCTTTATAGAGGGTTGAAACCCAGTTAAAAACTTTAACCGCACTGGGGATAGCGACGATGAAGGTGAGGAATGAAAAGATCAGGATGGCGAAATCGCTCATACCGCTGGCATACATATGGTGAGCCCAAACCAGCGATCCGGCAAAAGCAATCGCCAGACTGGAAATTGCCATCGCCCAGTAACCGAATAACGGCTTGCGGGAGAAGGTGGGGATGATTTCGGAAATAACTCCCATGGCGGGCAGGATCATGATGTAAACCGCCGGATGGGAATAGATCCAGAATAGATGTTGGTAGAGGATCGGATCGCCGCCACGGGCCGCATCGAACAGTCCTGCACCGAATACCCGTTCCAGCACAATAAGGATCAGGGTAATAGCGAGCATCGGGGTGGCAAGCACCTGTATCCAAGCTGTAGAATAGAGAGTCCAGACAAATATCGGCAGTCGTCCCCAGCCCATCCCTTCGGCACGCAGACGGTGAATCGTGGTGACAAAATTGATTCCAGTCAACATGGAGGAAAAACCCAGCATCAACGCACCTGTCACGGCAAGGTTGACGTTGGTGGTGGTCTGGGTACTGAACGGGACATAAAAAGTCCAACCGGTATCGGGAGCACCACCACCGGAAAAAATTGCAGTGACTGCAAGGACTGCCCCGAGCATGTAGCAATACCAGGAAACCAGGTTGAGTTTCGGGAAAGAAACGTCCCTGGCACCGAGTTGGATTGGCAACACCAGGTTGCCGAAAGCTGCTGGGATCCCCGGGATAATAAAAAGGAAAATCATGATAATGCCATGGACTGTGAAGGTGGCATTATAGGTCTGTGGACCCATGATGGTTGGTCCCGGTGCAATCAGTTCCAGGCGCAGCGCCAGCCCTAGTAACACCGCAACAATAAACATTGTGGTGATGCAACACAGATACATGATACCGATCCGTTTATGGTCGGTAGATAAAATCCAGCCGAGGATCCCAGATCGTGGGCTTTCGCTGTAGAAACCGGTGTATTTGAGGGGTGTAGTGGTCATTTTTTTTTCTTTCTTCCGCTCAGGATCAAAAAGAGCAAAAAGCTTCCGAGTGTTAACAGGATAACAGTGCCACTGACGCGCATAATATTAAAGACGTAGCGGCGGCCTTCCGGATCATAGCTGAAGCAGAATTGCAGTGCCTTGCGGATCGGTTTGCCGATCCGGCCCTCACTTGCTTCGTATATGGCCATGGAAAGGTCGATGGGGGAAGAGCGTTGACCGATCAAATAGCGGACGATGGTGCCGTCTTGAGTGACAACAAAGATCGCGATCGGGTGGAGAAAATCATCACCTTCTTTTTTAAAGTAGTAACCAGCGGCATCGGTCAGTTTAAGAATGTTTTCCTGATTGCCGGTTAAAAACTGCCAGGCCTGTTTAGGGTAGGGGGCCTGCATAGCGGTTAGAAAAGTCTGTTTACTGTGGGCAGCCATTTCCGGTGTTTCTGTAGGATCAAAGCTGAAGGAGATGACATTGTAGTCCTCACCTGGCTCCATTTTGATCTCCGGCAGGACGGCAGATAATCCTCCCAAAAGCATGTTGCAGACATTTCGACAGTTGTAAAAAACCGGAACCATAATGGTCGGTCGATCAATCAGTTGCTCAAGGGTTACAGCCTTACCGGTTGAATCGACAAAACCGAGCTGCAGTGGAATTTTCTGGCCTAATTGTTCGACAAGTTCAACTCGACCGTCGGCTGCAAAAGTTGAATTTGCCAAGACAACAAGAAGTAGTATCATCAGGAATTTGAACCGCAAAACTCCTCCTTAGTGGATCTCAATTTCATTTCATTTGTACCCAGCTTTTAAAATTCGGACAAAGTTTACCAAAATGCTCAACTTTATCCAAGTACTTGTTGTAAAAAAAAATATGTCAATTTACCTTCCTCACATTGGGTTCCACGTGGCTGGTTGCAAAAAAAAAGTAATCTGAACACATTTTTCTGCAGGTTATATTTAGTACCCTGTAACCCATAAACTTTCGCATCTTACTTGTTCTTTTCCCCGTCAACAAGACGTGACTTCCGCTGTATAGCTTTAGCTATGCAGCGAAAATCACGTCTTGTTGACATGAAAAATTCCTGCG
>JAGGWI010000153.1 GCA_021157505.1 Desulfuromusa sp.
CCATAACCCGTTCAACAATCAAAATATGGGTATCCTTTTTATCCTCCAGCTCAAAGAGATCAGAAAAATTGATGGGGATACCAAAACAGATTTCACCTTGTTGCCTAAATTTCAAAAAATTCCAGTGATTAATCCCGGATAATGCCGTCGGAATGACCACCGGGTGATGTTCATATATCAATTTCCCGACACCGCGATTTCCCGAGCCCAGCTTTCCATCTTTGTGCCGGGTTCCCTCTGGAAAAAGCATCACTTTTTGGGTTTGCAGCAAATCGCCTAAATGCCTTCCTGCCCGAATATCACGTCCACGTTTAACCGGAAAAGCACCCCAGGAACGGTAAAGCGCCCCAACCAGAGGGTTACGGAACAGTTCTTCTTTGGCCGGAGCCCAAGTCATCTGCCAAGGATGTTTTTTGAGTACTGCAGCTGGAATAAAGACCGTATCGTAACCAGAAATATGATTTGCAGCGAGCAGCACTCCGCCGCTGGCGGGAATATTTTCTGCACCAACGACCCGAAATCGGTTCAGAAAACAGGCATAAAAACGGATGATGGCAGAACTGATTGTCACCCACAAACGACGGATAAAAGGCACTTTCAAATCCAAACTCCCTCATAGCTGCAACTTATAAAATGTACTGTTCGATAAAACCCTTGCAGCGACCATAAACATCACTCATTATGTTGACCTTGTTTCACTCCACTATGAATTCAATTAAAATATACTACAAGGATAAAGATTATGGGTTGGTTATCAGGAGTTATTGGCGGGGGCCTCGGCGCAATGATTGCCGGGCCATTCGGAGCTATTATGGGCGCTGCGATCGGTTCCAGCATGGGGAGTTCCAGAAATCCTGCGGCGGGAAGAATCGGTTACAATCAGTCACAACAACGACAGGCAATATTTTTCACCGCTGCTTTTTCTATGGTTGGCAAACTGGCCAAAGCCGACGGTCGGGTCTGCCCCGATGAAATTGCTGCGATTGAAAAAATCTCCAAAGAAACATTAGGGCTGGATAAACAAACCCGCACCTATGCCTTCAACGTTTTTACCCAAGCGAAAGACAGGCCTGAATCCTTTTCTGATTATGCTCGACAATTTGGTGACTTGTTTCGACAGGACCAGCAATTATGTAATTTTATGATGAGTTTTCTTTTTCAGGTGGCTATGGCAGATGGCGAACTGCACCCCCAGGAAGAAAATATGCTGCTGGAAGCAAAAACCGCCTTCGGGTTACATGAAAGTATTTATCAGTCCCTCCGCAGTCGCTATGTCGGCCTCCATTCCTCATCGGTCAGTCTGAGCAAACATTATGAAAACCTCGGCGTGCCGAGTACAGCAACAGAAACCGAAATCAAAAAAGCCTACCGGCAAAAAGCAATTGAATTCCATCCTGACAAAATTGAAGGAAAGGGTCTACCGCCGGAATTCATCAAGTTTGCCAATGACCGGCTGGCAGAGATCAATGAATCGTATGATGCCATCATGGCAAGCAAAAAATAGTTTCTGTCTGGAAACCGCCCTTTTTCGCAATCTCTGCGTCAATCTGCACATTTGTTTGTGCGGCGTAAAGTGCTACGCCTCCGCTCAAATGTTTGATTTCCTTGATCTTGATAAAAATTGCTGGTTTCCAAATCAGAAACGTACGTTGCTCCATCCGGAGTTTCCGGATGGACGCTAGTTAGTATTGATGATTGCTGTTGCTGTTTTTATCCCGTCAAGTGCGGCGCTCATAATTCCCCCGGCATAACCCGCCCCTTCACCGACCGGAAATAGTCCCGGATGGCTAACTGACTCCCCCGACTGATTGCGGACGATTCTCAGCGGTGCTGATGTGCGGGTTTCGACCCCGATCAGGGTCGCTTCCGGACCAACAAAACCACGCATCCTCTGGTTAAAAACCGGTAACGCCCGCCGCAGCCCTTCGGTCACAAAGCCAGGCAGACAGGTGGTCAAATCGGCGTGAACCACCTGCGGTTGACATGATGAATCAAGTTGCCCCCCACGTCCATGGAGAAATTCCAGCAGCGGCTGCGCCGGGGCGTGCCAGTGACCACCACCAGCGGAGTAGGCTGCCTGTTCCCAATGTCGTTGGAAATGGACCCCGGCCAGATTATCTGTTGATAAAAAATCATCCGGACTAACCGAAACAACCAGAGCGCTATTCGATTTAGGTGCATCACGGCGGAAATCACTCATCCCGTTGACCGCCACTCCCCCGTTCTCTGACGAAGCGTTCACCACCACCCCACCGGGACACATGCAAAAGGAATAGATCCCCCGCTTGGTCACTGGATCGTTCCAGGCGAGACGGTAATCGGCACTCGGCAGTTGCGGAGAGCTTGCCATACCGTACTGAATCTGATTGATCAATTCAAGGGGATGTTCAACCCTCAATCCCAGTGCAAAAGGTTTCTGCTCCAGTTGAACTTTTTCATCAGCCAATAATTGATAGGTGTCGCGGGCACTATGACCCGGCGCAAGGATCAATCGATCGCACTCAATCAATCGGGAATCATTAACGATTCCTCCACTTAATTGCTGATTGAACAGTTCGAACCCGGTCAGGCGACTGGAAAACTGGATGTCAACACCGAGGGAGAGAAGATGGCGGCGAAAAGTGACCAACACCCCCCGCAAACGATCCGAACCAATGTGTGGTTTCGCCTGCCAGAGAATCTCTTCAGGGGCTCCAAACTCAACCAGGCGGCGCAGAATATAAGCCATGGTCGGATGGTTGACACGGCTGGTCAATTTGCCATCAGAAAAGGTGCCGGCACCCCCCTCACCAAATTGAATATTGCTCTCACTGTTTAACCCGCGACCAGACCAGAAACCGAGAACATCCTGCAATCTTTCAGCAATCGGGCGTCCCCGTTCAATCAAACATACCTGTGCACCCGCTTCAGCCAGGGCCAGGGCGCTGAACAATCCCGCCGGACCCATCCCGACAACCAGAATTTTCAATTTATCTTGCAGGGGAATGAGATCAAAAACGGGTTGAGTTTTTACCTTGTCAAGATTGGTGATATGGTGATTTTTATTGAGCAGCCCCGACTCATCCAGACAACTGAATTCAACGGTATAAACCCTTAGAACATCCCCTTTACGACGGGCATCAATCCCTTTTCGGACAATTTTCCAGGAATTAATATCCGCCACCGAAAAATTCAAAATAGCGGCAATTTTTTCAGGGATTAAATCTTCACTCTCATCCAGGTGGAGAGATATTTCATGTAATTTGAGCGCCATACCGATTAATGGACCGAGCCTGGAAGGAGCGGTAGTTCAATAATGAAACAAGCTCCTGCGTCGGGAGGGCTATCAACCGTTATTCGACCACCCAGGTTATTGACGACCCGGAGAACAACCGAAAGTCCGAAGCCGGTCCCCTTCTCTTTCGTGGTAAAAAATGGATCAAAAATTCTGGGAATATTTTCCGTCGGTATCCCCGGGCCAGTATCAGAAATCATGATGATTATTTTTTCCACATCCGCCTGTAAAGCAATTGCCAGGGTTCCCCCCTCCGGCATTTCATAGAGAGCATTACCAATCAGATTGGTAAAAATCTTCTCCACCTCAAGGGCATCGAACCTGATTAAAGGGACCTTTCGATTAATATTAAGCTTAAGCTCAATCTGCTGTTTGGATATTCTGGTTTGATAATCTCCGAGAACTTTATCAATAATTTCTACCAGATCGATGCGCTGCTGCTTATTATTATCTTTCGGATTAGATGCCAGCATCTGGATCAGAATTTCATCAATCCGTTCAACCTCTTGGGTAATTTTATAAACATAACTCTGATTCTCTTCATCCAGACCTTCCGCGGAAAGCAGAATCTGGGCGAATAAATTTATTGAATTCAGAGGGTTGCGTATTTCATGAGCCATCCCAGCGGACATATGCCCGAGAGCAGCTAACTTCTCTGACTGGATAATCTCTCGGTGCGCCTGCTCCAGTTCAAAACTTTTCTCACTGACTCGCTGCTCAAGTCTTGAATTCCACTGTTTTATTTCACTCTGTAAGGACTCACGCTCTTTAATCAATTCACGATTTTTAATTTCTACTTGCCGGACCGACAAAACGGTGTCGATCCGCTTAACCAGACTTTCACTGGCAAAAGGCTTACGAAGATAATCTGCAGCACCTGCACGCATTAATTCTACGGCAACATCTTCATTCCCTTTACCGGTAAACATAACAACATAGACATCAGGATATCGGCTACGTATCTGTTTAAGAGCGTCTAAACCGTTCATGACCGGCATCATATAGTCAAGTAAAACCAGTGCCGGTTGATGCTTGGCGACCATCTGTAGACACTGCTCACCATTATTTGCTGATAAAACGGTAAATCCACGTTTTTTCAACAATAATCCGGTCAAGTTAACAATGATTTCATCATCATCTGCAATCAGAATTTTTTCACCTGAAAATTGACTTTGATGG
>JAGGWI010000013.1 GCA_021157505.1 Desulfuromusa sp.
AACCGGGACTGTCCCCGCATGGGGGCTGTCCCAGGCTTTTGCGACGCGAACCACCGTAGTTTCATCGTCCGTAAATATCTGGGACAGCCCCCGATGAACCTGGGGACAGTCCCGAATTTACTACAATCTTGCTTAAACTAGCGCCATTCGGGACGCTCCCCCTATTTTAATTTCACATCAAATTCGCCAAGGTACAAACACATAGCAATTTTAGAATCTTCCCTAGATTTCCTATGCCCATTTAAGAATAACACCTGACTTCCAAATTCGTCCATTTCAATTTTCCCAACAATGACATATAACCATAACCGGTATCGGTATTTACACCATCAAACCGAATATGCTTGTTTATATATTCCGGCGATTGACACTAATTTTTTGGATTGAAATTTATTACCCATATGAATGACGAAACCCAACAAAATATCCGCAATGCCACAATTCATAGTTTTATTGATGGCGTCAGCGCAAACCAACAGACAGTTGAAGTCCTCGGTCTGCATGGATCGGTCGACGCTTATCTGTTGGCTCAGCTACTGGATGCAAGTTCCAAGCTCCTGGTGATCCTTTGTGCTGAACTGGAACCGGCCCGCCAGCTGGTTGCTGAACTGCGTTTTTTTCATCCCCGCCCAAATGAAATTGCCCTGCTACCCCATTGGGAGCTTAATCCTTACGACCCGCTGACGCCACATCCGGAACTGGAAGCAATCAGGATGACCACCCTGGCCGCCCTTAACCGGGGGCAAGTCAAAGCATTGGTTCTGCCGGTTCGCTCATTGATGCAGAAGGTGATACCGCGCCAGGTTATCGATACTATTTCTCTGGAACTGCTGGTCGAGGAAGAGTATCAGCGGGATCAGCTTCTCGACTCACTGATCCAGCTGGGCTATCAGCCAGTTCCCCTGGTTGAAGAGCGGAGCAGCTTTGCCGTTCGGGGTGATATTATCGATCTCTTTCCCCCCGATGCTGAACAACCGATTCGCCTCGATTTTTACGGTGATTTTATTGAAAAAATGCGCCTCTTTGATCCGGCCAGCCAGCGCTCCGGAAAGACCACTTTAAAGACTCTGACCCTGATCCCGGCAAGGGAGATGATCCTTCACGGACCATTTCTGGTAACCCTCGGGCAAAAGCTTAAAGAGCGCTGTGACGAGCTGGCAATCCCGCGAACCGACCGGGAAGCGATCATGACCGAACTGCGGGAGGGGATTCTTTCGCCGGGTCGGGCATTTCTGCTACCGTTTAACTATCCGGAACTTGACCCGCTGGAACAATATCTCAACACCCCCCGGCTGATTCTGATTGATTCCCCTGCTATTGAACAGGAGATCGACCTGTTCCACCGCGATATTCGGGACGGTGAGGCGCGGATGCTGGAACAGGGTTTACCACATGCCCGCCGCCAGACTTTGTACCTTGAACCAGACGAGCTACAACCGCTGCTCCGCCAACCAGACCGGATTGAAATATCACGACTGCAGGTGATTCAACTTGATGATCAGCGCCAGCGTTATCACTTCAACTGCCAGGGCAATAATTCTCTGCGGGTGAAACCAAACGCGGATCAGGACGGTCTCGAACCCCTTTTAGAGCGATTACAACAAGCCAAAAGTGATAACGGGAAAACCCTGCTGGTCTGCCATCAACAGGTCCAGGCAGAACGGTTGCAGGAACTGCTCGCCGCACACGGGATTGACCTCAACATCGATTTAAACCTGCAACTCTCTGATTTGCTATCAGGATCGCCAAAATTAACCGTTGGTGAACTGAACAACGGTTTTTATCTTCCCGATGAGAAGCTGAATATTATCAGCGAAGAGGAAATCTTCGGCCGCCGCAGTCATCGGCAGAAAAAAACCGGGGCCCAGCGAGCCCGACAGTTAATGACCAGTTTGGCAGAACTGAAAAATGGTGATTTCATCGTCCATACCGATCACGGTATCGGTCGCTACCTTGGCTTGACTCACCTGCAGACAGGAAAATTGGAAGGCGACTTCCTGCACCTTCAATATTCTGGAAGCGACAAACTCTATCTCCCAATTGAGCGAATCGCCAAGGTGCAGAAATATATTGGCGGCGAAGGCTATGTTCCAAAGCTGGATAAAATGGGGGGGCAGGGGTGGGAAAAAGCTCATCTTAAAGCCCGGGCTGCGGTTGAAGAGTTGGCGCGACAACTTCTGGAACTTTACGCCAAACGGGAGCTGCGCCAAGGGTTCGCCTACTCCCCTCCAGATCAGTTATTTCGTGAGTTTGAAGCGACCTTTCCCCACGAAGAGACGGTTGACCAGCAACAGGCGATTGACGATATTCTTGAAGATATGCAATCGCCCAAACCGATGGATCGCTTGATCTGTGGTGATGTCGGCTACGGGAAAACCGAGGTGGCTCTGCGTGCCGCCGTCAAGGCGGTTCTGGACAGCAAACAGGTCGCAGTCCTGGTGCCGACTACGGTTCTTGCCAGCCAGCACTGGGAGAGTTTTCGGCAACGGTTGCAAGACTTTCCAATCCAGGTCGAAATGGTTTCACGCTTTCGCTCAACTGCCGAAAATCGCAAAACCCTGGAGGCTGCTGCCGCGGGAAAAATCGACATTCTGATCGGTACCCACCGGCTGCTACAACGCGACGTTCGCTTCAAAGATTTGGGATTAGTGGTTGTTGACGAGGAACAGCGCTTCGGTGTCAGCCACAAAGAAAAGTTGAAGCAATTACGGGCTGAAGTCGATATCCTCACCCTGACCGCCACCCCGATTCCCCGCACCCTGCATATGAGCCTGACCGGAATGCGGGATCTGTCGGTGATTGAAACAGCGCCGGTGGATCGGTTGGCAATCCGCACTTATGTGAGTCGTTTTGATGACGAGCTGATTCGCCAGGCGATCCTGCGCGAACTGCGGCGCGGCGGGCAGATCTATTTTGTCCATAACCGGGTACAGACGATTGCTGCCATGGCAGAACAGTTGCGCCAGTTGGTACCGGAAGCAACCATTTCCGTCGGTCATGGACAGATGGCAGAGAAAGAACTGGAACAGGTGATGCTCGACTTTATCGCCGGAAAAAGTAATTTGCTGGTTGCTTCAACCATCATCGAAAACGGTCTGGATATCCCCCGCGCCAACACAATTATTATTAACCGTGCCGATCGCTTCGGCCTTTCACAGCTCTACCAGTTACGTGGCCGGGTCGGACGCAGTGACCGGCGCGCCTATGCCTATCTGTTGATTCCCGGGGAAGCGGCCCTCACTCGTGATGCTCGCGAGCGGTTGCGGGTGCTGCAGGAGCTTACCGAATTAGGGGCTGGATTTCGGATTGCCAGTCATGATCTGGAGCTGCGCGGCGCCGGTGATCTGCTGGGGGGAAAACAATCGGGACCCATCGCAGCCATTGGGTTTGAGCTCTATACTGAACTGCTTGAAGAGACAATCGACCGCCTCCGTGGCAAAGAACGAGAAGAGCGGATTGATCCTGAAATCCGCCTTGGACTGTCTGCCTTTCTGGCAGAAAAATATTTGCCCGATCCCAATCAACGACTGCAATTCTATCAGCGGATGGCCAGAGCTGAAAATGATGAAGAACTGTTTGATCTGGTAGAAGAGTTACGTGACCGCTACGGTGAACCACCCCTTGCGGGAGAGCTTTTGATTGCCATTATGCGGCTGCGAATCCTGCTGAAAAAGCTGTGTGTAGAACTGCTGGAATATGATAATAAACGACTCAGTTTATTGTTTCATTCATCAACAAAGGTTTCTCCCGATCTGATTCGACAACTGGTAACGGAACAGCCGGACAGATACCGTTTGGGAGCCGACTTCAAGCTCAATATTGAACTTGGACGGTTACCACCGGGTGAGCTATTGGTCAGGGTGAGAAAAGAATTGCAACTATTTTTCTGACCATGCTAATTTTAATAGTTGGCAAGACAAAAACAACGCAGCATCTAACCGGGTGTTGAAAAACGTTTTCGAGACCGCGAGTGCAAGGCGAAAATTGCCGAAAAAGCGCAGTTTACACACAGTAAATGAGCATTTTGAGGCAATTTTCAACACAGCAATCGCAACGCAGATAGTTTTTCAATAGTCTGATAAGGATTTTGATATTTTTACAGCGATATTAACCAGAACATTGCTACTGTTTTTTCTGTTGGGGCTGTTATCCTGTCAACAACAGGAACAGAAACAGGAGCAGGAACCGAAACAGGCACGACAGCTACAACCGCCGTTACTGGAGGTTGGTCAACGGCAACTGACCCTGCAACAATTTGAGCGGGAGCTGAAGAATACCTATCCTGACATATCCGGCCTGACGGCCCCGGAACAACTGCAACTGAAAGAACAACTGCTTAAACAGCTGATTGATCGCGAACTGATCCTTGGAGAAGCAAATCGGTTAAATGTCCAGCTGACACCGGATGAACTTGATGCCGCAATGAAAAAAGTCCGTGGCAGCTACAGTGAAGATGAATTTACCAAAGTTCTGGAACAAACAGGAAAAACCCAGGAGAACTGGCTTGCCTCACTAAAGCTGCACCTGTTAAGAGCCAAAGTGAGCGCTGCCGCCCTGAACTCTCAGGTGCAGGTCAGTGATAAGGAAACTGAAGACTACTATAAAAAGCATCGTGAAGAGTTTAGGCGACCGGTTGAAATCCGTGCCCGACAGATGCTTTTTAAGACCCGTGATGAAGCAAATAGAGTGCTGAAACTGCTGAAAGAAGGGGGTGATTTTGCCACCTTGGCGCGTGAATATTCGCAGTCACCAGACCGGGAAAACGGTGGTGCTCTGGGGTATTTTTCTGCCGGGCAATTGCCCGCAGAATTTGATGCGGTGTTATTCAAGCTACCAGTTAAGCAAGTCAGCACACCGGTTGAAAGCCCCTATGGGTTCCATCTTTTTCTGGTCGAACGCCGGCGTAAAGCGGGACTTCGCCCCTATGCCGCGGTTAAAGCTGAAATTGCGACAAAGCTTTACCAACAGAAAGAGGAGACTGCATTTCATCTGTGGCTGGAAAATTTACAAAAAACAACCGCAACTCATATTAATTGGGAGCTCCTACAGCCAGAGCTCAAACCCTGAATTGTCGCGTAACATCGGATAGTCCGACAGCCTTCTTAGTGTTGCAGTCGGTTTTCAGGGTTTTTACAAATATCAAACAAATAAGTCTCTTCACCCATAAGGATTCATATTTATGAAACGCCCTCTGTTCCTGGTCCTGTTTTCTTTGCTTTTTGCAACAACTCCGGTCACAGCAAAAACCCTCAGCAAGGTTGCAGCCATCGTCAATGACGAAATCATCACCACCTTGCAACTTGACCAGGCGGTGATCGATGATCTGACTAAAAACCCACAAAACCAGTTCAACGTCACCCAGTTTGATCAGATGAAGGTTCAGATCCTTGATAAATTGATCGATGAGAAACTTTCGGAACAGCAGACCAAAAGGCTGGGACTCCAGGTTTCTGATGAAGAATTGGATAGTGCTATTGCAGATGTACAGAGCAAAAACGGGCTTACCCATGAAGCCTTGACACAAGCATTGGCAACCCAGGGGGTGACCATGCTGGAATATCGAGAAAAAGTTAGAGGGGAGATTCTCCACTATAAATTATTAGGTCGCGAAGTTAATCGCAAAGTTCTGGTGACCAGCAATGAGGTTCGCAACTACTTTAATCAACATATTGAAGAATACACAAGTGAAGAAAAAGTTAGCCTCAACCGAATCGGCTATGAAATCCCAATCGGAGATGAAAAACAAACAGCTAAACTTCACAAGCGGGTGGAGGCATGTCGCAACCAACTCATTAGTGGTGATGACTTTGATCAAGTGCTTGCAGATCAGGGAGACTCAGCCACTGGTGGAGACATGGGAACTCTGCTAGAATCAGATCTGGCAAAACCGGTGCTCATTGCAATTGCCGGCTTAACCCCCGGAGAAGTGAGTGAGCCACTTGAGATAAACGGCCAACTCTATCTATTTCAAGTCACCGGCAGAAGTTTTGACACTGACACTCTTTTTGAACAGGTCAAAGGTAAAATTGAAGAAAAATTAAGGCGGGAAAAGACAGACATCCGCTTTAAAGAATGGCAACAGGAGCTACACGACAACGCACATATCGAAGTGCGAATTTGAATCTCCATCATTCCACCCTCTCATAACTTATTGTATTTATTTGCGAGACCAGCACGCCAATGCAGCCACTCCTTTTAACCATGGGCGATCCGACCGGAATCGGCCCTGAACTGATCATTAAAACTCTGCTGGAACAATCTCTGCAGCAGATGCACCACCCCGTCCAGATTGTCGGGGATGTCGGCATTCTCTGCCATGCTGGAAAAATCTTCGGTTGTGAAGGAAAGCCTGAACGGCTGAAAAATGGACTCTATACCCTCAGCTTTGGCGATAAAAAGCTGATTGTCCATTCCTGCTCAGAACTGGACCTGACCTCAGTTCACTATGGACAACCAGATACCGATTGTGGCAAAGCGATGGTGGATTATGTTGAATATGCCATTTCACACTGCCTCGATAAAACCGCTGCTGGAATAGTGACCTGTCCGATTAACAAAGCAGCCATTAATGCTGCTGGATATCACTTCCCCGGCCATACGGAACTGCTGGCTGAACGGTGTGGAGTTGATAAGGTGGTCATGATGCTGGCTGGTGAGCGACTGAAAGTTTGTCTGGTAACCACCCATCTGGCTTACCGGGATGTTCCGGCTAAATTGAGTCGTGAGGAGATTCTGCAGACGATCCGGATCACGGCAAAAGCGCTGCAACAACAATTTGGCATTCAACAACCCCGGCTGGCAGTTCTGGCATTGAATCCCCATGCCAGTGAAAATGGTCTGTTTGGTGATGAAGAGCAGCGCATCATCGCCCCGGCAATCAAAGCAGCTCAAGCGGAGGGGATTGCCGCTGACGGCCCACACAGTGCCGACACCCTGTTCCACTTTGCCGCAAAAGGGGCTTATGATGCGGTGATCTGTATGTATCACGATCAAGGTCTGATCCCCCTCAAACTGCTCCATTTTGATGATGCCGTTAATGTCACTCTGGGGTTACCGATTGTCCGAACCAGTGTTGATCACGGCACCGCCTACGATCTGGCTGGAACCGGCAAAGCCAATACGGCGAGCCTGGTGGCTGCATTGAAAATGGCGGAGCAGATGGCAAGCAATTGAAAATATGCATAACCACAGAGACACTGAGACTCAGAGAAAACCTCTTTTTTTGTTTAGAATCAAAACAAAGAGCTATTTTTTCTTGGATGGATCAAGGGGATAACCAGATTTTTTATTTGAACTTCTCTGAAACTCCGTGCCTCTGTGGTAAAAAATAAAGGATTAATATTCAAAACTATGATCGATAAAATCAAAATTCGCGGTGCTCGCGAACATAACCTGAAAAATATTGATATCGATATCCCCCGTAATCAACTGGTGGTCATCACCGGGGTTTCCGGCTCGGGTAAAAGTACTCTGGCGTTTGATACCATCTATGCTGAAGGGCAACGCCGCTATGTCGAAAGTTTGTCGGCCTACGCCCGTCAATTTCTGGAGCAGATGGAAAAACCGGATGTTGATCAGATCGAGGGTCTCTCTCCAGCTATTTCTATTGAACAAAAAACCACTTCTAAAAACCCCCGTTCAACGGTTGGCACCGTCACCGAAATATACGATTATCTGCGCCTTCTTTATGCCCGGGTTGGACAAATTCTCTGCCACCGCTGTGGCAGCCCGATCCGTTCCCAGACGGTGGAACAGATGGTTGATCAGGTGATGTTGTTCCCGGATAAAACCAGACTTTTGGTGATGGCTCCCATCGTCCGGGGTCGCAAGGGAGAATACCGTAAGGAGATGGCTCAGTTGCAGGCGGATGGTTTTGTCCGTATCCGGGTCGATGGTGAGATGTATGAGCTGGGTGACAAAATTGATTTGGATAAGAAGAAAAATCATACGTTAGAGGTGGTTGTCGACCGTCTGGTGATGAAAGCTGAGATTGAATCCCGCCTCGCCGATTCGATCGAAACGGCATTGCGCCTGGCTGACGGGATGGTTCGGATTGAAATCCCCGATGGTGAAAGTAAGTTATTCTCGGCAAATCATGCCTGCATCGCTTGTGGCCTCTCTTACCCCGAGGTTTCGCCGCGAATGTTTTCCTTTAACAATCCCCACGGCGCTTGCCCGGATTGCAGTGGTCTGGGGACAAAAATGTACTTTGACCACGAAGAAGTTGTCCCTAATCCTGAATTTTCCTTACGCGATGGGGCCATTGTCCCCTGGGATAGCCGCACAGGTTACTACTATCAAGCGCTTCTGGAAGCTCTCTCGATCCACTATCAGTTTGATATCCGCAGTCCCTTTAACAAACTTACAGAACAACAGCAAAAAATTATTCTCTACGGCTCCGAAGATGAGCCTG
>JAGGWI010000206.1 GCA_021157505.1 Desulfuromusa sp.
AAATCGTCCTTGACTCAAATCCCGACTATTTTGAGGGACAGCCCTACATCAAGCGGGTTGTTTATCGAATTATTCCTGATATTTCCACCCAGTTTCTTGAATTGCAAACCGGCAGTCTTGATTATATGGGGCTCTCCCCGTTGCAGTTTGATCGACAGACCGATACTCCCGCATTCAGACGCTTATATAATAAGTATCGCTACCTGAATTTTGGTTATACTTACCTTGGCTACAATTTGAAGCGTCCCCTGTTTCAGGATAAGCGGGTCAGGCAAGCACTTTCCTATGCCATCAATAAACAGGAACTCATTGATGGTGTCCTGCTCGGCTATGGTAAGGTGGCAACCGGGCCGTATAAACCTGATACCTGGGTTTATAATGATGATGTTCCTAAATATGGATATAATCCTGATAAAGCCAGACAACTTTTAGCCGAAGCCGGATGGCAAGACAGTGATGGCAATGGTGTGTTGGACAAGGATGGCAAGGAGTTGGCATTTACCATTGTCACCAATCAGGGTAACGATCTCCGTTCAAAAACCGGTGAAATTATTCAACGGCGCTTCAAAGAGATTGGCGTCAAGGTTCAATTACGGATTATTGAATGGGCGACGTTTCTCAAGGAGTTCATCAACCCGGGAAATTTTGATGCAACAATTCTCGGCTGGACAGGTGGTCCGGAACCGGATCAGTATAATATCTGGCATTCCAGCAAAACTGGCCCACGTGAACTGAACTTTATTGGCTTTAAAAACGGCGAGGTGGATAGTTTGCTGGAAGAGGGGCGGAGGGTTTTTGATCAACAACAACGCAAAGTTTTTTATGACCGTTTTCAGGAAATACTGGCAGAAGAGCAACCTTACACTTTTCTTTATGTTGGTGAGGCTTTGCCCGCAGTATCCAAGCGATTTCGTGAGGTCAAGCCAGCACCGGCCGGGATCCGCTATAATTTTAATAAGTGGTTTGTCCCCAAAGCAGAGCAAAAATATGCCCGCTGAACCGCTGTTTATTTTATGAGAGATTTATGCTGAGCTATATTATTAAACGGCTATTTCTGCTGATTCCATTGCTGCTGGGGATCACCCTGATCTCATTTGTGGTGATCCATTTGGCCCCAGGTGAGCCAACGGATATGCAGACTCAGCTCAACCCACAGGCAAGTTCTGAGCTTCAGGAACGTTTACGTGCAGAGTATGGACTTGATCAACCCCTTTATATCCAGTATGGAAAGTGGCTGTCACGTTTGGTGCGGCTCGATTTTGGTGAATCTTTTGCCACGGATCGTCGACCGGTTTTAGATAAAGTTTTAGAACGTTTGCCGATAACTATTTTACTTAATGTTCTTTCGATTGTTCTGATTCTTGCTGTCTCTATCCCGTTGGGAATTATTTCGGCGATTCAACGAAATTCTGGTTTTGACCGGATCACCACAATTCTGGTTTTTACCGGCTTTGCCATGCCTTCGTTCTGGTTGGCGCTCCTCCTTATGGATTTGTTCGGGGTTCGTCTGGGAATGTTGCCGGTTTCTGGTCTGAAATCTCTTGGCTACGACTACCTGAGTTGGGGAGAGCAGATACTCGATCGAATCAGCCACCTGATTCTGCCAGTTTTTGTAGCTGCAATCGGTGGTTTGGCAGGGTTCTCCCGTTATATGCGCTCGAATATGTTGGAAGTAATTCGGCAGGATTATATCTTGACTGCCAGAGCTAAGGGGCTGTCAGAACGGACTGTTATTTATAAGCATGCTTTACGCAATGCCTTGTTGCCGGTTATTACTATTCTGGGTCTCTCCGTACCGGGCCTGATTGGCGGCAGTGTGATTTTTGAAACTATTTTTGCTATTCCAGGAATGGGGAAGCTTTTTTATGATGGGGTGATGATGCGGGACTATCCATTGATCATGGGGATCTTGGTGATGGGTGCCGTTTTGACCTTGTTGGGAAACCTGTTGGCGGATATCAGTTATGCTTTGGCAGATCCTCGGATTCGTCATAATCACCAAGGGGGTGACTCAGCATGATGGTTAAAAAACTAGAATTGAAGAGGGAATTTTATGCAAATTAATGCCAATCGACTAGGGGAAATGTTGTTGGAAGCCGGGTTGATAGATCAGTTCCAACTGGAATCAGCACTCTCTTTGCAGCGTAATCTGGGTGGTCAAGTTGGTAGCGCCCTGGTTAAGCTTGGTTATTTGCCGGAAGAGACAATTGTTGAATTTCTGGAATCACAGGCAGAATACTCCCGGATCTCTCTGCAGGAACTTAAAGTTGCAGAGTCGCTTATGGCGTTATTATCGGCCGAGCGGATGTTGGAGCTGATGGTTATTCCTATTGAATTGCGTAAAACCGCTAAAGAAAAAATATTACGGGTCGCAATGACTGACCCGACCAATCTCAAATTAGTTGATGATCTACAATTTGCAACCGGGTGTAGAGTTGTCCCCGTATTAGCTGTTGAAGCTGAAATTGAACAAGCGATTAAAAACAACTCTCCAAAAGAGTTGCAAGAGCCACCTGAACCGGCGGTTGAAAAAAGTGTTCTTGATTATGATGTTGTCGATTTTGCTGCTACCTCCACGGTAGACCCGCGTCTTGATCTTCTCCTTGAATTATTGAAGGAAAAAGGGGTCTTGAGTGTGCTTGATATAGAACGGATAAAGTTTAACTGATGATATCGCGGTCTCGACGTATATTTCTTTTTGATGTTGTCTGGCAGCGGATACGCCATAATCGCATGGCTCTGACCGGTGCCGGGATTGTTCTGGTGATGTTTCTGATGGCTGCTGCTGCTTCGTTCAGCAGTGCCGACCCTGCGGCTATCGATATTGGACAGAGCCTCCTC